>JAUXJK010000056.1 GCA_030624785.1 Actinomycetes bacterium | reverse complement strand
TGTAGACGACACCTTTAGCGGTTGTTCCGTCGAGCACGACATGATCGACCAGTGCGTCCGCTTGCAGGGTGAAGTTGGGTCGCTTGCGTGCTTCACGGATATACGTCACGAGCGTTCCCATGCGAATCTCTCGGTGTCGGTTATGCGGCCAGGGACCAACCGTTCCGACGCTTGCGTCCGGCCTGTTGAGATCTCGCTCGTAGGCGAGGCCCATATCGACGCAGGCCTCCACGAACGCGTGATGTACCGGATCCCAATGTTTCTCCCAGAACCGACGAATGGGAATTGGGCCGGCGTCGTTGTGGAGCGGCTCGCCGCCGAAATCCAGGTCGTTCTCGATCTCAAGGAAATAAGGCAGAACGTCTCGCCACGCCCAGCCGGGGTTGCCATAGTCGGCCCAGCGGTCGTAGTCGAAAGGTGCCCCGCGCACGGCGACGCAGCCGTTGACCATCGATGAGCCGCCTACGAGCCGGCCCCGAGCGAGCCGAACACGATGGCCGTTCGGAAGAGGTTCGTTCCAATAATTCCAGTCCATCTCGGGAATACCGGCGGGGAACCAGGCCTGTCCACCACTCACGACGAACAGCGGCTCGAGTTCCTCCTCGTCAGGGAAATCGGGGCCGGCTTCGAGCAGTAGAACGGAGCGATCAGGGTTCTCCGACAACCGAGAGGCGACGACGCCGCCGCTCGACCCAGATCCGACGACGACAACGTCGAAGTGCTCCATCTGCCCTCCTAGGAAACGGCTCTGACGAAGCGCGAGTATACGCCCATGGAAGCTCGACACTCTGCTTCCGTCTCGCCCTATCAGCGTTGTAGCGCCAGGCGGGTCCGACTTTCCTAATCTCGAGAACGTTCGGTATTCTCATGCGGCAAGGCCCATTCGTCTAGTGGCCTAGGACGCTGGCCTCTCACGCCGGTAACACGGGTTCGAATCCCGTATGGGTCATCATTGAACTCAACGCGAGCGCGGAGCAGCGCTCGCGTCTGGTCCCGGACCACGGGGAAGCCGAGAAGAGCCGCCGCAGCTCGTCTCGGCAAGTCCCGCTTGATGCGAGGGTGAGGGTGTCGCGAGGTCGTGGGGCCTACTTGCTGACTGGGAAAGTCGTGCCCTTATCGCGTGTTCACAAGGCAAGACGCCTGGGAGCCCAAAAACCTGCGCGTCGCCAATCAGTTCCCTCGATCGAGGGTGCGGGGTCTTGGTACGCGGGGCGTCGCTCGACGGTGAGAGCGCACGTGTGACAGAATCGCGCCGTCGTGGACATTCGACGCCGTTCAGAGAAGGTGCGAGCTCGTTGAGTGACCCCGGAGCAGCGAATGCTCTCGACGAGCTGATCGAGCCGGCCGAGCGCCTAGATGAGCTCGCGCGTGGCTTCGGGTTCGTCGAAGGGCCCCTCTGGCATCCCGACGGCTATCTGTTGTTCACGGACATACCGGGCAACACCATTCATCGCTGGAGCGCAAGCGACGGGGTTTCCGTCGCGCGCTCACCGAGCAGCAAAGCCAACGGGCTCACTTTCGATCACGAAGGCCGTCTGCTCGCCTGTGAGCAGGTCACGAGCGTAATCACGCGGACGGAGCTGGATGGTGCCATCGGCGTGCTCGTCTCGCACTGGGAGGGCAAGGAGCTCAACTCGCCAAACGATGTAGTCGTTGCCCACGATGGTGCCGTGTGGTTTACCGATCCTCACCCAGCCGGTCGTACCGCGGCCTGGGGGAGTGAACGCGAGCAGGAACTCGATTTCTGCGGCATCTATCGGTTCGATCCTGCGAGCGCCTCGCTCAGCGTGGTTGCCGATGACTTCCGTTTTCCAAACGGACTCTGTTTTTCGCCGGACGGCTCGGTTCTCTATGCCAACGATTCGCTTGGCATGACCATCACGGCGTTCGAGATCGGCGTGTCTGGAGCCGTTGGCGCCCGCCGCGAGCTGATCAGGCAGGGCGCCGAACTACAGGTGATTGACGGTCGCCTGGTTTCGTCCGATCCGGATCCGACCGGGTTCGATCTTGGCTTCCCGGACGGGATGAAATGTGACGAGCGTGGCAACGTGTGGTGCACAGGCCCCGGAGGTGTATGGGTAATTTCGCCGGATGGCGAGCGGCTAGGTGTTATTGAAACACCGGAGATGGCAGCCAACCTGGCGTGGGGCGGACCGAGCGGAACGACCCTCTTCATTACGGCTTCCTCCCAGCTCCTGCGGCTTGAGACGAATGTGCGAGGAGCTGCTCTCTAGGTTCTGAGTGCGACGAGCGCCTTCTGCGTCCGTCGGATCTCGTCGGCGGCGTCTCGGGCTATTCAGCGTCAGCGGAGCCGGTTGGCCCGGCCTTGCCGCTCCCCTTGTGGTCATGCTTTTCGTGGCCTTGCTTCTTGCCGCTGCTTTCGTTGGAGTTGCCAGGACCGTCCTCTTCGTGGCCACGCTTGCGACCTTTGCCCTTCTTCTTCTTGTCCTCGCCACCGGTCGTGTCGATCGATGGGCTGAGCGACTTGGAAGAGTCCGGGCTCTTTGGAGTGGACGCCCCGCCGCTCCCGTGTGCTTTCTTGTTCTTGCCAGGGGCGTCGTTGGATGCGCCCGGACCGTCTGCGTCATGGCCTCTCTTCTTGCCCTTACCTTTTCCTGCCTTTGGCTTCGTGGCGCCATTCCCACTGCTGGCATTCGACGTTTCGTCGCCGGCGTGCTCTGTTGCGACCCCGGTTGCGTTCTTGTTTGGCTCCGTCGAGTCGGGAGACGACTGCGATTCGGCGGTCTCGGCCGGCGGGGTTGACGGTGCCTCTTCGGCGTCCTGCGTAGCCGCCGCGACGGCTGCGCTGGGAGTCGGCGCGTCGCTCAACTCCTCGACCGGGTTCGCATCGGAGCCGGCTGCGCCATCGCCGCCGTCCTTGTTCTTACCCTTGCGTGGTGTCTTGCTCTTCGCGGCGCCCACGCCGTCCGCGACGCCCTGCGCGCTACCGTCACCGACTGCAGCACCCGGTTCCGACGCAAGTGCGGCCTCGGGGCCGACGCCTGGTTCTGGGTTTGCAGGTGCTGCCGCTTGTGACACCTCGGCTGCTGGAGTAGCTGCTGCCTGCTTCGTCTCGACATTCCAGGGCTTCGACACTGCCATGGTCGCGACTACGGTCGTCGCCGCACCCGCTACGGCGAGTTTCGCGAGGATCGGAACGACCATCATCTTCGCCACACCCGCGAGCGCTGGGACGCTGGTGGCCGCCGCCACAGTCGACGCAGCGGTTGTCGCAGCGGCTCCGGTGCCGATACCAATTCCCGTTGTGCCGCCACTTGCGGCTACACCCGTCGCTGAAGTAGCTCCTGCGCCGCTGGTCGTCGCAGCAGACGTACCGGCCTGGCTGGCGTGCCCACTCGCTGAAACCAGGAGCGTGCCACTACCCGTGGCGATGGTTGTCGAGCTAGCTGCGCCAACGGGGAAGCCGAGTACCGCATGTCCAACCGACTCGCGGAGCGCGAATGGAACGACGAGTGCAATCGGTACGAGCCGTAGAGGGCGAAGGTGATCCTTCAAGCCTCGGCGAGCACGCACGAGGAGCGATTCGACTGCGGACTGAGTGGTATCTAGGGCCTTTGCGATCTCGTCGTAGCGAAGCCCAAACATCTCGCGACGCACAAATGCCTCGCGTTGGTTCTCTGGGAGATCGGCTAGCGCATTCTGGAGGGAGGCGCCTTGATCGATCTCATCCGCGACGCAGGTGGCGTGGGCAGCCGGGATTCGCTCAAACACCTCAGCTGGAGCAGACGTTGTGTTGCGTCGTACATCACGCCGCAGCCTGTCTCGACATTCGTTGCGAGCGATCGCGGCAAGCCAGGCACCGGCCTGTTCCGGGTGACGACCGCTGAGAACGCTGCGGTGAGCGCTGACGAAGGTCTCCTGGGCTGCATCCTCAGCCTCGTACTCATCGTGGAGGTAGATGCGACACACACCAAGCACCATCCGACCGTGTTCGTCGAACAGCTTTCCGAGCATCGCGCCGGCCGCGTGGGAGTCGGCTGTTGGAGAGGTGGGTGTGAGTGTCGTCATGATTGGCGTGCCGCGGATTCGTTCGGCTGCCTAAGCGTGGGGCCAAGGCCGTTCGGCAACCTCACCCGGTTGGGGGGTTGGCCTGTGGTCCTTACCGTCCGATAGCGGCCTCCGATGTTGAGGGCACCGCCGTAGCGCGTCTTGCATGAGTTCGGCCAGGAGGAGCGCCACCGTGCATGGCGAAATCAGCGAAACGTATGGACGACGAGATAGTGGATGAAGTGGCCCGGGAGCAGTCCTCAGAGGCTGCAGACGTGGCTGACGACGCGGCCAACGACCTCACGGACGTCACAGACGAGTCGGTTCGCGCGCGCACACGCGACCACACGCGTGCCGTCCAGCTACGGATGGTTTCGGGAGTGCGACGTCTCGACGCGTGGAGTGGCCGCGCTGACGATGCGCTTGATCGCGCCGGAAGGCAGGTGCTAGCTACGGGAGCGCAGTTGTCTCGCCGTGGGATCGATGAAACGGCGCGGGCGTGCCGGCACGTTCAGCGGAGTGGTCGCTACCTGTATCGACGTCGGCACGCGGTTCGTGTCGGGCAGGAGTCGGTTGCCGCCTACAGACAGCTCGGTGATCGCCGACGTGAAGCTCTAGAGCTGAATACGTTGGGTCGTGCATATCGAGATCGCGGGGAGCATCAGGAAGCGATCGTGTGTTACACGCAGGCGCTTGGCATCTTTCAACTGCTCGGCAATCGCAGAGGCGAATGCCTGTCTCTTTCCAACCTCGGACTCGCCCATGATGCTCAAGGCAACCGGCCGAAAGCTGTTCATTGCTACGAACAGGCTCTCGACATCGCTCGCCTGCTCGGTGACCGTCAGATCGAGGGCCAGATCCTTGCGAATCTCGCGACCACGTATCGACGGCAGGGTCGAGGTCGTGAAGCCCGTGATCTCTGGGAGCAGGCTCTTGACTTGCTTACGCCGGGCACTGCGGCGCATCAGGAACTCGCCGAGCATCTCGGCCACGGCGCCTAGACCTGGATGTCGAGCGGCGTTTCCTCTGATGCCGACTGATGGTTGAGAAGGTTGAGAAGTGAGTCGGCGGAGAAAGAAAAACCTCGCATTTGCGGGGCGTTTCGAAGCTGCGGGACTAGGACTCGAACCTAGACTACCTGAGCCAGAGTCAGGCGTCCTACCATTAGACGATCCCGCACATGTTGGCGCATTCTAGCCTGCGGCAGCGGTCATAGCTCGAGCCGATAGACCGGTACGAGACGCTCCTCCTGTTCCGCTTCTATGTGCGCCGTGACCTCGACGTAGTTCTCCAACCCGGACCCTTTGAGCTTCCCCTTGAGGAGTTCGTCGACCTGATAGATGCCCGACGAGTTCGTCATCGCGATCTGGATACCGATTGGCTTCTCCTCGCCATCCGTGATCGTGATTGACTCGATCGCGGTCGCTGAGAGCGAGTGAATTGACATGCGACCTCGTTCGAATGGGATCCGCGAGCGCCCTTTCGCCATATCGAGGGCATCAGCGACACGCACGATCCCGGATTCGAGGGTGAGGGGCTGGCCATACTCGCGATGGGACGTAATGGCCTGCAGCACCTCGGAACCGATCACCGTAATCTCGGGTTCGTCATAGATTCCATCGAGCAGTTCGCGCATCTTGGGGTGCGCGAGGAACATGCTGAAATCCTCATGACCTTGGCGGTGGACAGCCATGCCGACGCAGTGCAGGAGCGCACCTAGAGCCACCACGATCTCGGCATCGTCGCTCGTCATGCCGTAGTCACGCACGACCGACGCCTCGACCTTGTGCTTGGTCAGCTGACGCAGCAGTTTCAGGGCGATGTTGGTGACTACCTGCACGTGAACCCAGGAGTGATCGTTGATCTCCAGGCGCTTCACGGCGTTCACGTTTGCAACGTGCCACCACGCTTTCAGCTGATCGTCCGCGTTGACGCGCCCGAGGAGATCTCGCAGCTTGCGATTGGCCCGGTGCGGCGCTTTGATGCGCATCTGCAAAACGGCCTGCCTCGGCGTTAGCAACGTCTCTTCGGCCGGCTCTACGGCTTGAGGTGGGCCCAGTTCCTCTACCTGTTCGTCGTCACTCATCCCCTGCACGCTATGCGACCTCGGCCCAGGCGCCGTAGAGGCTTGCGTACGGGCCGTCCGATTCCATGAGATCGGCATGGGTTCCGCGCTCGACGACGCGACCGTTTTCGAGCACCACGATCAGGTCAGCCCTGCGTATCGTCGAGAGGCGGTGGGCGATGACAAAGGCCGTCCTTCCGTCGAGCAGCCGGTTGAGCGCTTGATCGATCCGTTGTTCCGTGGCTATATCAACGCTCGAGGTGGCTTCGTCAAGAATGAGTATTCGTGGATCGGCGAGGAGGGCTCGCGAGAACGCGAGGAGCTGCCGTTGTCCAAGTGACAGGAGGCTGCCCCGTTCGCCCACACGGGTGGCGTAGCCGTCAGGAAGCGTCTCGATGAACTCGTGAACGCCAACCTGACGCGCCACATCTTCGATCTCGTCCTGCGTCGCCTCGGGGCGGCCAAATGCGATGTTCTCGCCGACACTCGCTCCGAACAGAAATCCTTCCTGCGGGACAATCCCAAGCTGCATGCGGAGGCTCTTCTGCTCGATCGATCGAAGGTCGACATCGTCGATCAGCACGCGCCCGTCTCGGGGGTCATAAAAGCGCGCAAGCAACTTGACGATCGTCGACTTGCCTGCACCCGTATGTCCGACCAGAGCGACCGTCGTTCCGGCCGGTACAACGAGATCGAGGCCGTGCAACACGGTTGGTCCCTCGCCGTATCCGAAGGTGATGTTGTCGAAGCGGACGTCGCCCTGGATCGTCGCGAGCTCGCGGGCGTCCGGTAGATCGAGAACATCCGGTTCCTCCTCGAGTACGTCCGTGATCTTGTCGAGCGCTGCGACCGCCGCCAGAAACGTGTTGTAGAGCTGTGACAGCTGTTGAACGGGATCGAAGAAGTTGGCCAGGTACCCGATAAACGCAAAGAGCGTTCCGATCGTAAGCGAGTTGCCGAATACGAGATAGCCGCCGTAGCCAAGCACGACCGCGCTGGCGGCGGCCGCGACGAAGTCGACGAACGGGAAGTACAGACCCGAGATAACGACGGTGCGCTGGTTCGCGGCTCGATACCGGTCGTTGACCTCGACAAACTGATCGCGGCTCTGTTGCTCACGCGCAAACGCCTGGACAACGCGCATGCCTGAGATGTCCTCCTGCAAGGTGGCCGACACGCTGCCGATGCGCTCGCGCACGCTTCGATAGGCACGAGCGCTGAGACGCCGGAAGATCGCGGTCGAAATGGCCATGAGCGGAAACACTGCGAGGGTCGCGAGAGCAAGTCGCCAGTCGAGCACGATGAGAATCGCGGCGGAGCCGACCAGAACGATGGAGTTCTGCACAAGACTGGCGACACCGTCGGTAACAAGTTGGTCGAGCGCGTCAACGTCGTTTGTGAGCCGCGAGATGGTCGCGCCTGTCCGTCTGCGTTCGAAGTATCCGAGTGACAGCGACTGCAGGTGGCGAAACAGACGAGAGCGCAGGTCGGCCAGCACGCGCTCACCGACCCAGCTCGTGTAGTACGTGTGGCCAACCGTCGCGATCCATGCAAGAACGGCCGCTCCGACGAAGAAGCCGACGATCGCGCCGAGCTTGCGGAGGTCGGCTTCCCCAATCGCCTCGTCGATCGCGAATTTGGCGAGCAGTGGGAGTGTGAGCGTTGCGGCCGTTGCGAGGAGGAGAAACAGCACGGCGAGTAGAGCCCGCCATTTGTAGGGAGTCGCCAGCGTTAGCAGCAAGCCGGCACGGCGCATGGTTCGTCGCCAACTCCAGTCTTCGACGTCATGTCGGGTGGCACCGCGCGCGCCGCCATATGAGCCGGGCTGGTAGGTCCTCATGGTCGGCGGCTCCTCATGCGACCTCGGTGCCCAGACCGTCGTCGACGTGCATGGCGAGATGGCCGTGCTCGACGATCTCTCGATAGGTCTGGCTCTCGTCCAACACCGTGTCGTGCTGGCCGTGGGCGACGATCCTCCCGTTTTCCAGCACCACGATCTCGTCGGCCAGTGCGATGGTCGAAAGGCGGTGGGCGATGATGATCGTCGTGCGACCCCGCAACAGGGCCCTGAGCCCGTCGCGAATCGCAGCCTCCGTACGAGCATCGACCGACGAAGTCGCGTCATCAAGGATCAAGATGCGTGGATCGACAAGAAGCGCTCGGGCGATAGCGATTCGCTGCCGTTGGCCTCCTGACAGAGTGACACCTCGCTCGCCGATCACCGTGTCGTAGCCATATTCCATCTCGGCTATGAACGGGTGCGCCTGTGCGGCTCCGGCAGCGGCCTCGACCTGCTGCTCAGATGCGCCCGCGGCCCCGAACGCGATGTTTTCGCGAATGGTCGCAGAGAACAGGAAAGGATCCTGCGAAACCACGCCGATCGCCGATCGCAGCGATTGGCGCGTGACCTCGCGGGTATCGATGCCGTCGATGACGATGCGGCCGCTACTTGGCTCGTAGAAGCGCGGGATCAGCGCGCTCAGCGTCGTCTTGCCCGAGCCTGTAGCCCCGACAAGCGCAACTGTTGTTCCCGGCTCCACGACGAGGTCGATGTCATGCAGGATCTGGCGATCCGGGTGATAACTGAAGTTGACGCTCTCGAAGCTGACCCTGCCCGGGCCGGCGACTAGGGGTTTCGCATCGGGCAGGTCGACGACTCCTTCGGGCTCGTCGAGGATCTCAAAGACACGTTCGCCCGAAGCCGTCGCGCGCTGGGCCTGGGCGACCCAGAGACCGAGCATTCGCAGTGGCAACACGAGCATCAGGACGTACACGTTGAACGCCACAAACGCGCCGAGCGTCAGCTCGCCGCTGATCACGCGGCGCCCTCCTACCAGCAGTACGGCTGCCTGGGCGATGAGCGGAAGGAACGACAGCAGCGGGTTGTAGATCGATCGGTTGCGCGTCGCTCGGACGGATTCGGTGAACAGCGACTCGACGCGCTGATCGAACTCGCCCGAGACACGGCTCTCCTGAGCGAAC
>JAUXJK010000225.1 GCA_030624785.1 Actinomycetes bacterium | reverse complement strand
CTTCCTCCAATGCATCTTTAGAGTCGACGTTCCAGACAAGCCAGGCGCCCCTCATATCGGCTGCGATGTATACCGCTTCGACGACACCTTCTGGTGACAATTCCGTTGTTCTGGCGAGCACGGCTGGAATGAGCGCCTTGATTTCTTCGGTCGGCCCGTCTTTGAGCCTATTCGTTACCAAGAACCGCATCAGTTCTCTCCTCGCAGGACGGTCCGGTTGCGTTGTTCGAGGTCGATGGTGTGCATATGCCACTCCTTCCTAGAACTTGCGACTTTACAGTTGCAAGTATATCGGGATGCTTTAGAATTGCAAGTAGAGATCGGCGGTAAGCGGAGATCGGATCAGTGCGACGGCTAGAAGGGACACCATGAGTACCCGCCGCGGCTACCAGCTGCTGTGTCCGATCGCCCGCACGCTCGACCGCGTCGGCGACCGCTGGTCGCTGTTGATCCTGCGCGACCTGCACGCCGGACCGGCCCGGTTCACCGATCTCCAAGAAGGGCTCGGGCTCGCTTCCAACCTGCTGACGAGCCGGCTCCGCGATCTGACCGACGACGGACTCGTCTCGCGAGCCGATCAGGCGTATGAGCTGACCCCGCTCGGCCGGCGCACCGACCGGCTGCTCTGGGAGCTCGCCCAACTTGGACTCGAGTTCGACGCCGACCCCGAGCCGCGCCCGGCCGGCAACCTGCGCAACGTCGCCCTGCCGCTCCGCATCCGGCTCGAGGACACGGACAACCGCCCCGAGCTCACCGCGCTGCTGGACGTCGACGGCGAGCACTTCACGATCGTGTCGTCGCCCGACCACGTCGAGGTGCTCTACAACGACGATTCGCTCGACGCCGATGTCACGGTGCGGACGTCGATCGAGGCGCTGCTCGACTTCGGTTCAGGCGATGCCAGCCCCGAGGCGTTCCACATCACCGACGGCGAGGACCGGGCGGCCGCGCTCGTCGACCTGTTTAGTCGAGCATTCGCGGTCGACTGACCACGGCCGAACAGATCGAGAAGCGTGCCCCGGCAGATCTCCGTCGCCGCTTTCGGGGGACCGACACGTACGCCCGGTGACGCCTTCAGCGCACTCGAGGAGGCCATGCGAATCATTCGCCTTCTACGGAGCGACCAGAGACATACGCCGAGATCGCGGCTGCCGTGCGATCAGGAATCACATCAGCGCGCGCATAAGGAGACCAGGTAAGGGCGTGCTCCTCTGACTCTTTGAAGAAGAACTTGACCTCAAGCTAACTTGAGGTCGTAGAGTCAGGCGCATGGACAATCCTGACGGGCGAGTTGCGTGCAGATTGTCGCCGGCGGAGGCGGCTCGCCAGCGGCTTTGCAAGATCCCGAGACGCTCTTGATGACCGAGACGATTGCCGAGGTCGGCGAGCGATGACGAGCTCCGGGCGTTTGTTGGCGATAGGCGAGGTCGCGAGAAGTGCTGGCGTGACGGTGTCGGCCGTGCGCTACTACGACGAGATCGGCGTGATTAGCGCCGCGACTCGTGTCGGCGGCAAGCGCCGCTTCGATCCCGACGCCGTAGGGCGGGTGAGTTTCATCAGGCGCAGCCAGCAGGCTGGCCTGTCACTCGATGAGATCCGAACCGTCCTCGACGAGCAGCGAGATAGCTGGCAGGCCCTCGTCGAGGCCAAGCTCGCGGAGCTCTCCGAGCGCCGCTCGAATCTCGACACGATGATCGAGCTTCTCACCGAGTTCCGTGATTGCGGATGCAAGGCCGTGGCGGACTGCCCAGGGGTCGAGAGTTCGTGATCACGGCATTTGGCGTAGTCGCCGCTACCACAATGGTGGGCGCCTACGCACTCGAAGGTAGGGGGCGAGGATGGATCGCGGTGTTTGCTGTGGCATGCGTCGCCACCGCTGTCTACGGCCTGGTCACAGAGGCGTGGGTCTTCGCCGCCCTGGAGGCGGTCTGGGCAGGGATCGCCGCGCAGCGCTTTCGGCGCGTTCCAGCTCCCGTCGCTTGATGCCCGCCGTCATCACAAGGCACGAGACGACCCGAGGCAGCTCCATGGAAGGAACCCGATGAAGACGACTCCGTACACCGAGGAAGCTGTCCACAGCGGCGGGCGCGCCAGCGACGCAAGGTTGCTCACGATTCTGAGGCTCTCTCCTATTCGCGTGATTCTTCTGATCGCAGCGGCTTGCCTGGGCATCGGGCTTTGGGGGGCGCTTACCGGGAACTGGGTACTCGCGGCGTCCGAGGCGCCGTCGGTCGTCGGGCTGCTCATCGTGGCCGCGCTCGCCCGGACTCTCACGAGCGGCTCCGCGCTGGCAAAGGCGGCGGCGATCGTCGGGCTCGTCTGTCTCGTCGAGATCGCGATCGCCCTACTGATCGTCGACGTTCGAGGACTCCAACTGGCCTTGACCGTGGTCATAACAACGGGGCTGACCGTCGTTCTAGGCGTCGCGTACTGGCTCCGCTACATCGCTGGCCACCGGTCGTGATTCGGGATCGTGTCGGAGTGGCCGTGTCGTCGTATACTCGCGCCCCACCACGCCGAGGCGCGAGACCTGTCGCGTTTCGGCACGTGAGCGAATCATGATCAAAGAGACGAAGGAGAAGCCGTGTTGGAGCGACTCGAAGGCAGGGCTTGGGAGACACCGTTGTACGCGGACTTCCCGCGAGCGGAGTTCGAAGGCAGAGTCGAGCGGATGCAGGCCCTGCTCGCTGAGAACGGGATCGACATTCTGGTGTTGTGGGACGAGAAGAACCTGCGCTATTTCAGCGGGTACCACAACAACCTGTTTCACGCGGGCTCATTCCAGCCGGCGATCGTCCTGATCCCGGCCGATCGAGACCCGGTGATCATCGTTCCCGATTTCTTTTGTGGCGTCGCCGAGGGCTACACGTATGTCGACGACATTCGGCTGATCGTCAATCCGCACGTCACCGCCAACGTCCGGAATATCCCGGTCATGGTCGCCGACGTCATCAAGGAGCTCGGCTGTGGCAACGGTCGGATCGGCATCGAGGCTGGCTCGCTCGGGGGGATGACGATTCCCCGGCCGCTCAACGACATCGATCGGTTCCGCGACGAGCTGAGCGACGCCCAGTTCGTGGAGGCCGGAGATCTCATCTGGAAACTGCGATGCATCAAGTCGAGCGCTGAGGTCGAGGCCCTCAAGCAGGCGACGCGCGCCTCGATCGACACGTACGCCGAACTCGTAGGAGTTTTCCAGCCCGGAATGACCGAAAAGGACGTGGGTCTCCTCATTCGCCAGAGCCTGCTCGAGAAGGTCCAAGACTGCGAGCCGCCGCTGGTGACCGCGTCGAGCCGGCGAGTACCGATGTACGACGTCCCCGCGTGGGACGAGGGGATACCGCTCAACCCGGGCGACCGCCTCATCCTCGAGCCACTCCCCGCGCACAAGGGCTACTACGGAAGCTGCTGCCGCATCTTCAACATCGGCCCGCTGAGCGATGAGGTGCAGGAGCGAGCCGAGTTCGTCGACCGCGTCCAGGAGCGCGCGATCGCTGCCGTCAAGCCCGGAGTTACCACGGGTCGGCTCTGGGACGTCATGAATGAGGGCTTCCAGGAATGGGCTGATGAGGACTACATCTTCGACCAGGGCGGCCACAGCGTGGGCCTCTGCATACACGAGCCCCCGATGATCGCCAAAGGCGAGGAACTCTCTGTCGAGGAAGGCATGGTGCTCGCGATCGAGACCTGGACGATTGGCGAGGGCGACGGACGCAACATGGGTGCCGTGTTCGGTGTCGAGGACTACGTCGTCGTGACGAGTGACGGCGCCGATGTCTTCCCCGGATACCCCAAGGAGCAGCGAGTCCTGGGCGTCTGATCGTCAGCTACGTCGGCGGATTGGTTCGACCCTGGCGGCTCGAAAGCCTCAGCGCCGGAACTCAACGAGCCAGACTCGGGCCACGCGAGCGATCTCGTTGTCGAACGATGGCTTCGGCGCGTGAGTGCCGCCCTCTAGCCAGTGCGTCGTGACCCGTCCGCCGATCGTGCCGACGTGGGCGTCAAACTCCTCGGGCTTGCCAAACGGATCCTTGGTGCCACTCACGAAGAGGCACGGCACCACGATCTGCGGGAAGTGATCGACTCGCACCGTGTCGGGCTTGCCGGGCGGATGAAGCGGGTAGCTCAGCAATGCGAGGGCTCCGATATCGAGGCCCTCAGCGGCCGCCATTGAACAAACGCGGCCGCCGAAGGAGCGCCCGCCGATTGCGAGCTCGTTTGTCGCAACGCCAAGGTCGTCGGCCAGCCGGTGCGTCTGCTTCGCGACGAAGTTCACGGCCGCCGCGTTGGGCGCACGCTGCGGCACCTTCACCCGTCGAACCTTGATGTCGAGCGCCGCCTCGAGTGCCAGGAGCGTGTGCTGGTCAGCGCCACCACCCGCGCCGGGCGCGAGGAGTAATCCGGCGATCTCTCTGGCATCTGGGTTCATGGCTCGAGGATAGGCCGCGCCGGCGGACCAGCGATCGTGGCTCTTGATCCGAGCCACTGGCTCGCTTCCGTTCGACTTGGACTACTCGTCTAGTGTTCGGCGTCCGAACGATCGAGAGGATCCAAAATGGCG
>JAUXJK010000015.1 GCA_030624785.1 Actinomycetes bacterium | reverse complement strand
GCCCGACTTTCAGGCTCGTCGTAGTCGCGGCCAGGCCAGCCGGTCTTCCCAGCCCCGGGCTAGAGCTCGACCACCATGGCTTTGAGCACTGCTGGCACGGCTTCGAGTTCATCGATAACGCCGGCGTCTGGAGGGGAGTCGAGGTTGATGAAAGACAGAGCTTGCCCTCCCTCTTGATCTCGACCCAGGCGCCATTCTGCGATGTTGACCTTGTGGACGCCGAGCAGCGTTCCGACCTCTCCAATCACACCGGGCATGTCTTTGCTGAGCATCACGAGAATCACGCCGCGAGGATCGGCGTCTAGTCGGTAGTGGCTCACCTGCACGATGCGTCCTTCGCGGTTCTCGAAAACAACGCCCGAGATCGTCCTCTCGCCGCCTTGCCATGCGACCCGGCACGAGATCATGTTTGGATAGTCTCGGCCTCCGAGTCCGTGTGCTTCGGCGACGGCGATTCCATGCTCTGCGGCCAGTGCGGGAGCGTTCACGAGGTTTACGGAGTCGGGCAGGAAGCCCGACAGGAGCCCGGCGAGCGTGCCTGTTGCGACGGCGCGAACAGACTCCTCGATCGCCTCTCCGTGCGCCTCGATCTCGATTCGCTCGATTCGCTCGGGCGCCATCGCAAACTGGAGGCGACCCATCGCTCGAGCAAGTTCGAGCCAGGGCTTCATCTCGGCGTCCATCTGGAACGGAAAGTTGACGCTGTTGCGGATGCCTTCTCCGCGCAGGGCCTCGACAACCTGTTCGACGACCTGTAGCGCGACGTCGCGCTGCGCCTCGTGGGTGCTCGCGCCGAGGTGCGGGGTGTGCACGACGTTCCTGAGCCCGATCAGCGGATTGTCGGCTGCCGGTGGTTCATTTGAGAACACATCGAGGCCCGCGGCAAGAACATGCCCCGATTCAAGCGCGACGGCGAGCGCGTCCTCATCGACGAGGTCGCCACGGGCCGCGTTGACCACGATCGCGCCCTTCTTGAGCGTGGACAGAGAGGTCGCGTTGAGCAGGTGACGAGTTGTCGCCGACAGTGCACAGTGGAGTGACACCACGTCTGATCGAGACAGCAGCTCATCGAACTCGACGAGCGTCACAGATTGGTCGCGCGCGACCTGCTCGGATACATACGGGTCGTAAGCGAGAACATCCATCTGAAACGCGCGAGCTCGGCGAGCAACCTCTCGGCCAATTCGCCCGAAGCCGACGATGCCGAGGGTTCGACCGGCTAGTTCGATACCCGTGAACTCGTTCCGAGCCCATTCGCCAGCGGCGACGGAGGCGTGTGCGCGCGCTGTGTGACGGCTCGCTGCGAGCATCAGCGCCATCGCCTGTTCGGCGGTCGCGATCGAGTTGGCCTGAGGCGTATTCATTACGACGACGCCTTTGCGCGTCGCGGCAGCGACGTCAATATTGTCCACGCCGACTCCGGCTCGGCCTACGACGACGAGGCGATTGCCGGCGGCGATCACGTCCTCATCCACCTTGGTCGCACTTCGCACGATCAGAGCTTCATATTCGCCGACGACCTTCAGAAGCTCGTCCTTCGCAAGGCCGAGGCTCACCGTCATTTCGACGTCGCCCATCGTCTCGAGCAGCTCAAGACCAGCTGGCCCAAGCTTGTCGGCGATCAAGACCCGGTGCTTTGTCACGGTTGGGTATCCCTTTGTCCTAGAGCGGCGAGCAGAGTCTCGCGCTTTTGCTGGTCATGGAACGTCACGTCTCCCTGCTCGAGGAATGCGACGCCGCGCTCAAAGACTTGCACCGCGTCGGGCGAGGTTAGCCGTAGCTGCCCGCCCGGCCCCGCGGCGATCGGAAGAACAGGCGCTAGCGAGGAGGCAGTGATATAGACCGGTGCGTGTTCCGCGACCCGCTCGCGGCGCGCGACGCCACCGAAGCCGACGAAGAGGTCGACGGTGTCCGCCGCCCGTTGATCACTCGCGCCGTCACCAACCAGCATCGTGAGACCGCGCGCGTCTCCGAGTAGTTCACGAATTACCTCTGGTTTGCCGTCGGAGCGCGTCAAGGCCCCGGCCTCGAAGCCGACGAACGTCTTTTCGGAGGCCTGATCCGAGCGCCACCACTCGCCGCTCAGCTCGTCATAGCGAGCCTGGACACCCCGAACATTTGCCCGGTCGATTCCGAGGTGCACAGCGAACTCAACGACGGGTTCGACTAGGCCGCCGCTCACGACATACACCGCGATCCCTATCTCGCGAAGCGCGGCGACCACCTCGCGCGCGTCCTCCACGATGTGGCGCTTGTAGGCAGCTCGTAGGCCGGCAACGGCCTGCTCTGTCGGTCGAAGCATCTCGAGACGTGCGCCATAAATATCACTGAGGTCGATCTCTCCTGCCATTGCGGCGTCCGTCAACGCTGCGACCTCGGCCTCGAGCCCCAGGCCTTCCGCGAGCACGTCGATGCCCTCGACGGCGGAGAGGGTCGAGTCGCAGTCAAACACCACGTGCGCGAACTCTGGCCAGCGCACATTGGTGGGGGGCGAGGGATCCAACATCGATGCCAATCGTGCCACGGCGGGGCAGGCTCGCCGACCACAACCCCACGGAGGAGGTGCTTTTGGGCCTCGATCGGCACGTGGCGCGCCGAGCGTCGAGAATCGGATCTGTTGTTCGACGTGTGGTTAGTGCAACGTTGCGGTGGGCGATGGCCGCGTCTCAACCTCGACCCGACAGGAGGATCCCCATGAAGTTCGTGTGCTTGATCTACTCAGACGAGACAACACCTGGAAACAGGCCTATGCCTGGTACCGACGAGTTCACATCGATGATGGCTGAGTATCGGGCGTTCGGCGAGGAGGCCGGCGATCGTGTCCTCGCGGGCGAGCCGCTTGAAGTTGTTGCAACGGCAACCTCGGTACGCGTTCGTGACGGCGAGACATTCGCGACCGATGGCCCATTCGCTGAGACCAAGGAACAGCTCGGAGGTTTCTACATGCTCGATTGCGCGACCCGCGCCGAGGCGCTTGAGCTCGCCGCGAAGATTCCGCACGCCAGGCTCGGAACGATCGAGGTGCGTGCCGTGCCGGAGCGATACTCTGCGCCCGACAATTCCTAGGGTGCGCGCGAGCGGCTGCGCACGTGCATGGCGGCTCATGAGCGATTCCGGATCCGATTCCCCACACGTGCTTGAGCTATCGTTTTTCGCCCGATACATTCGAGCGAAGGAATGCAAATGATCAAGCTCTACTACCTCCCTGGTGCGGCGTCGCTGGCGCCTCACGGATGCCTGGAGGAGACGGAAGCTGAGTACGAGCTCGTGCGAGTCGTGCGCGAGGACGGCATTCCGGTCGATCCACCGAACTACCTGGAGATCCAACCGAGAGGGCAAGTTCCCGCTCTTGTTGACGGCGACATCGTCACGTACGAGTCAGCCGCTGTCTGCATGTACCTGAGCGAGCGATTTCCGCAAGCCAACCTCGCCCCAACTACCGATCTGGCCGGTCGCGCCGCGTGGTATCGATGGCACGTCTACCTTACGAACACGGTCCAGGCTGACTTCATGAACGTGTTTGCACCTGGCCGGAGCCTTGATAGCGAGGCCGGCAAGTCCGAGCTAGAAGCGGGCGCGCGAGCTCGACTCAGAGCAACGGGGGAGTGGCTTGAGGCGGAGCTCGCACAAGCGGGCGGCTTCCTCGTCGGCGGCGAGTTCTCGAGCGCCGACCTGTTCCTTGCGATGCTGACCCGATGGGGGCGCCGCCTCGACAGTCCCTGGTGGGATGCTCCCAATCTTGGGGCGCACTATCGACGCGTTATCGAACGGCCGTCAATGCAACGCGTCTACCAGCAACAGGAACTCGAAGACTGATGGGTGACTGCGAGTCGTTCAGCGTCGGTCGCTGCTAGGTTCGAGGCGCGATGGACGATCCTGAACCGTCACTCAAGTCCGCGGCGCGCATACTCGTATTCGTCCCCGCGTGGAATGAGGAGGACAATCTGCCTGCCGTCCTCGACGAGCTCGCCGAGGAACTGGGCAGCGCCGACGTCCTTGTGGTCGACGACGGTTCGACAGATCGAACAGCGGAGGTCGCTCGCGCCAGAGGCGCGGTCGTCGAACAGTTCGAAGAGAATCGAGGGCTGCGCGCAGGCATCGCAGCCGGCTACGGGTATGCGCTCTCGCACGGCTATGACTTCTGCGGGCGGGTAGACGCGGACGGTCAGCATCCCGTCGCAGAGCTACGCCGACTTCTGCAGCGCGTCGAATCCGGAGCATGCGACGTCGCGGTTGGCTCGCGCTTTGCTGAAGGCGAAGGGTACGAGCCGTACCGTTATGAGCCGAGCCGAGCCCGTGCTTTCGGCATCGGAGTTCTGCGGCGCGCCATGAAGATCCGGCTCGGACGCTCGTTTGCCGACGCGACGAGCGGCATGTACGCCGCGAACGCGGTGGCGTTGCCCCTGCTGGCGGAGCCATATGAGAGCGGAGCGCCAGAGGTTGAATCCCTTATCCGGCTAACCGATGCCGGGCTCACCGTTGACGAAGTGCCGGTCAACATGCGCGAGCGCGCGAGCGGTGAGTCGAAGCTGCGCGGCGCCAAGGCCGTCAAGCTGGTGTTCACCGTGTTCGCGACTCTGCTCGCGGCCGAGGGCGTTCGTCGTGTCATCGCGAACCGCAAGAAGCGGTAAAGCGATGGACGTCGAAAGCTGGCCTCGAGGCTTGAGCTGGCTGTGAGCGCGGCCCCGGTCGATATCAGTCAAGCGGCCGCGAAGCTCGAGACCGGCTCAGGCGGTGTCATCGTTGCCGTCCTCGGCTATTCGTCTCGCGGGCGTTCCGACCTTCACCCGATCTGTGCTGCTCGCCTCGCTCGAGGTGCGGAGGTGGTTTCGGACGCTCGTGCGGTCGTTCTCTCCGGCTGGGCTCGACAGAACGGCTCTCCGTCGGAAGCAGAGCTCATGTGGGACGCGTGGCCCGAGGCAGGCGTGCCCGTTGTGTCAGATCCGCATGCGCGCACGACGGCCGAAAGCGCCGTTCGGGTGGCCGCACTGGCGGATGCGCTCGGTGTCGATGAGATCCGAGTCGTCACGTCGAGATGGCACATGCGTCGAGCGCTGTTCCTGTTCAGAGGCGCACGCTTCGACATGGCGACCGACGTGACGCCGGCTCACGCCGACGATCGGCCAACGGTCCGGCGCTTGTTGCGCGAACTCGGTGGATGGGTCGTTGCTCCAGCTCAGCTTCGTGCGAAGAGGCGTGTCGCGACCCGCTGAGACGGCTGAGTTTGTCTAGAAACGATGCTCGCGTTCGGCGCGCTAGTCGTCGGCGATCAGGCCCTTGCCACGCAGTTCTTCTGTTGCGTCAGCGCTCTTCTCGAGCCCGTCGATTCCCATGCCGCGGGCCACGCCCGCGGCCTTCGTGAACTGCACCTCGCGGTAGTCGACGATCTCGATCTGGTTGCCCCAGGGGTCGCGGAAACGCAGCCCTCGGCCTGGTAGCGCTTCGACACCGGCCGCGGCCATAGCCTGCTGTGTTGCTTCTTTCGAGTCGACGGCTAGGCCGAAGTGACGGTCGTCGTCGGCCGGTCGCGACGAGGTGGCTGAGAGAGCGATGAACTGGTCACCCATGTCGATCCAGGCCATTCGTTCGAAGCGGTTTCTCAGCGTGAACTCAAAAATGCTCCCGTAGAAGTCGAGGGCCTCGCCGATGTCGCCAACCTCGATGGCGATGTGGTTGATGCCGATCAGACGGGGTTTTGATGACGCTGTCATGTGGCACTACCTCCGGGCGTCGTAGGGCTCACATTCTGCCAGCAGCGGGGTTGTCGCCCTGACAGGATATGAAGGGACGGACGGTCGTGAGTGGCGTGTCGTGTCCTCGGGGACATCCTTCAAACGGGTGATGCGCGGTCGTCGCTCGGCCAACAGGATCAGTAGGCGATATGCCCTCATTCATGTCCCTCTCCCGGCGCTCCGTTGGCGGCGTTGCGGCAGCCGCCCTCACTGCTCTTGTTCTTGCCGGTTGCGGTGGTCAGGAAACCGCAGTCGAGTTCAGCGCCGCCGAAGGCTCGACGGACGCGGTCGAGCAGGTTCCCGATCTCCCGCGACCAGCCATTCCGGCGGATGCCCGGCTCTACGAGGCTCCTGATGGTTCGTTCACGCTGGGAGTCCCAAAGCGGTGGAAGCGGCCTGCCAGCAGCCTCGATCTCGCCAACGCCGTCTGGTACACGGACACTGGATCCGCGGAGTTCGACGCGAACGTCAACATTCTCACGGAATCGGTGCCACCTGATCTAACCATCGAGAAGTATCTCGAACTAAGCGTCGAGAACGGCCCGTCGCAGATCGAGGGGTTTGCGGCAGTTGACATGCGAGAGGTCGTGCTGGCGAACGGCGACCGAGGAGGTCGAGCGGAGTACATCGGCGAGTTCGCAGGCCGGCAATTTCACTTCCTCGCGCTGATTTCGATCGAGGCTGATCTCGCCGTAATCGCCACGTACACGAACGTCGAAGCGAACTATCAGCGGGTCGTATCAGAGGTCGAGCCGTATCTCTTGACTCTGGCGGTTGGCTCAGATCTCATTCGGGCAGAGCAAGATCCAGAAGCGGTATCGCCGAAGAAGGCCAACACGCAGAAAAAGAAGACAGGAAAGAACCCGAGCAGCTCGGCCAACTAGGCGCTCGCGTTCGGCGCTGCCCCGCGAACTGTCGCACGTGTGACGTCGCCCGCTCACAATGGTGGGCATGCCCCGCGCGCGCGTCGTGATCTTGCTCACTGGAATCCTCGCTCTCGGTGCCGCGAGTCTGTTCTGGTCGCTCAAGGAGGGGGAGGGCACCTCGAGAGCAGAAGGTCGCACAGGCGAGCGGACGGCAGGATCCGATCGTCTGCGCGGCCCGGGTGTCCCGCCCGAGGATGCTCTGCCTGGCCGGCTATGGGTTGTGGTTCCCGAGGACACGGCTCTGGGCACCCGATGCCAGCTGCGGGCCGTCGACTTCGAAGAGCTTGAGCTCGAGCCCCCGGGGACATTGACCCACTGCACGCTGGTCGATGTCTCCGCAGACGGAAGCTACGCCGTCGCCTACGACTCGCAGCTTCGACTAGCGCTTCTCGATCTAAACGATCGACCTCGGAAAGCCGTGGACCTCGATCCGCGCCTTCGGGACAACTCGTTTCGGACATCGCGTATCGCAGCGGTTGCGGAGGACGGAGCGCGTGTCGCCTGGTGTGCAGCGCCGAACGAGACGACGGTTCTTACCGTCGACACTGGTGTGACGGAGCGCGCGGTCGGTTGTGATCCGCGATTCGGTGAGGACGGGCTCCTGTTCACGCGAACCGTCGCCCCGCTCGATGACGGGATCCTAGCCAACGGGCGTGTGGTGCTCGCCCCCGAAGACTTTCGAGAGGGTCTTGGCCTCGCGACCGATGAGGAGTCGTCGCTTCTCGCATACGACGTCGGTTCAAACGGTGCCATCGCGACCAAGGTGCGACGGGTTATTGGCCTTCCTCAGACGACCATTCAGATCTGGAAGGACGAGGCCATCTCTGGTTTCTATCCGGTATCAGGGCTCGCACCGCCACTTCAGTCGAGCGGCGTAGAACTCAGCCCTGACACGACCAGAATCGCGCTCGGCTGGCCAGGCCTGCTGGCCGGAGTACTTGACTTCGGCTTCCGGGGTCTCGGTCGCACGCTCGACCACGGTCCGTATGCGTGGTCGCCTGATGGGCAGTGGCTTGCGATAGGTGAAGCGCTGGTGGTCTCGGTCTACGCGCGAGGCAGCGATGCGCCTACATACACGCTCCCGATCACGACGTTGATGATCGCCTGGAGCGAGTAGAACCCCGTCGGTTCAAACAGGGTGTTGGCGGCCTCTGCAGAAGCAGCGCCCCGGTCTCGCACGGTCGTCAGGAGGTGTTTGCGTCACTCGTTGTGACGTTCCTGATCCAGAAGCGACGGCCGTGCCCGAGGCGTTGGCGCGAACGCCTTGTCTCGGCGGTGGCACCTGGTGAGCGGCAAGATGACGGTGTGAGAGACGACCGTCGGCGAAGGCTGCTCATGCTTGGTGATCTCTCGCCGATCCTGGTGTTCGCGTTCGTTGGCGGCGCGATGCACGATGGAGGGTTCTCGCTTCTCGACGTCCTTCGCAACGTCGGGCTGCTCTGCGCTGGGTGGGTGGCTGCGGCTGTCTTGTTTCGACCCTATGCGCATCCGGGCGTACTTCGACTTGGAGCGACCTGGGCAGTTGGAATCAGCGTCGGAGTTCTTCTCCGCGCCGCCGCTCTTGGGCGGACGGTCGACGGCGAATACCTCGGATTCTGGGCCGTGGCGCTGACGCTCACATTGATCGTGCTGGTGGCGTGGCGCTGGATCGCACGAGTGTTCATGACCAGCCTCGATGCCACAACCTCAAGCTAGGCTCAGTCGATCACCTCCAACGCAGAAGCTCAGCTCGACGGCGCGCAGCTGGCGATCATCGCAAGCCGCTTCGAAGGCATCGCCAGCAAGATGGGGAACACGCTGCTTCGTGCCGGACGCTCGGCGCCCGTGAACCGCGCGCGCGACTTCTCCTGCTGCGTGGTCACCGCGACCGGCGATCTGCTTGCGTACGCCGAGAGCATTCCGATCCATGTGCTTGGCGCCGATCTTCTCGTTGCATCGATGAAGGAGTTTCACCCGGACCTCGCTCCGGGAGACGCGTTCTTGCACAACTCTCCGTACCACGGCAATACCCACGCCGGCGACCACGTGATTCTGGTTCCTGTATTCGACGACGAAGGTGACCATCGCTACACGATGGTCTGCAAGGCCCATCAGGCCGATGTCGGCAACTCGATTCCAACCACGTATCACGCCGAGGCACGGGACGTCTACGAGGAGGGTGCGCTGATATTTCCGTGCGTTCGCGTGCAGCGCGGGTACGCAGACATCGACGACGTGCTGCGGATGTGTGAGGTGCGCATCCGCATTCCCGAGCAATGGCATGGCGACTACCTCGGGATGATGGCCGCAGCGCGGCTCGGGGAGCGGGAGCTGAAGATCGCCGCGGACGACATCGGCTGGGATTTGCTCACGCGTTTCGACACACAATGGCTCGACTATTCGGAACAGCGGATAGCCGCGGCCATCGCGGAGTTGCCTACCGCAAGGGCCGTGGGTATCTCGGTACACGATGCGATTCCCGGGACTCCACCCGAGGGCATCGCAGTTCGCTCATCCGTGACCGTTTCACCTGAGGAGCGGACTATCGAGGTGGATCTTCGCGACAATCCTGACAACCTTCCTTGTGGCTTGAACATGACCGAGGCAACTGCGCGCGCGGCGGCGTTGATCGGCGTGTTCAACAGCCTCGATCCGACGATTCCAAAGAACGGTGGATCCGCGCGGCGCGTACGAGTGCTCCTCCGTGAGGGTTGTATTGCTGGTATTCCGGTGCATCCAGTTAGCTGTTCTGTCGCCACGACAAACGTGGCGGATCGCATCGTCAACTCGACGCAGCAGGCCATGTCAGGGCTACGCCACGGGATCGGCATGGCCGAGTTCGGCGCCTTCTTTGTTGCGAGTTCCGCGGCAGTTTCAGGAGTCGATCCGGTCAGCGGCAAGCCTCACGTAAATCAGATATTCCTAGGCGGAACCGCGGGAGCAGGCAGCCCCTACTCCGACGGTTGGCTCACGTATCTGAACGCTGTGAACGGCGGCATGTGTCATCTCGACTCGATCGAAGTGGCCGAGTACTACCAGCCGCTCGTCGTACACCAACGACGTGTCCAGCCTGACACCGAGGGAGCGGGGTGGAGACGCGGCGCTCCGGCTCTGCTGGTGGAGTACGGGCCCCGGAGAGGCGAGCTGACGGTTGGATTCGTGTCAGACGGTGAGAAGAATCCAGCACGGGGTGTTCGTGGTGGGCTCGGTGCGGTTCCTGCATGGAACGTCCGCAATCTGCCGAACGGTCAGAGCGAGTCGCTCCCTCAATCTGGTCTGGTCACCCTGCGGGAGGGCGAAACCGTCTCGTGTCTCGCCCAGTCGGGCGGCGGCTAGGGCGAGCCCTCGACACGTGAGCCCGAGCGCGTTCTCGGAGATGTTGAGCAGGGAATCATCACGCGTGATCGAGCACGCGATGTCTATTGCGTGTCCGTCACCGATGACGGTGTCGTAGACACGGATGCGACCGAGCGCATGCGGCGTAGCAATGCTCAGACGTAGGTCACGGCTGGCTCGATCGGCGTCGAGCGACAAGGCTGCCGGAGCAGGAACGAACGCGGTTCGGTACAAAACCGATGAGATCGAGGAAACACAAACAGACGTGAAGCTGACCCCAGCGGCTTCCGAGCGAGACGAGGCCAACGGTTCCAGTGCGGCTTCGACCGAGCAATCTGCCCCTACGGGCGGTGGGCCCCCTCGATCGGTGATACCGCCGCAGCTCCTCCTCGAGCGCTCGAAGGGAGCGAGCGCCGAAGCGGGAGCATTTGTCGCCCGCGAGACGAAGGGTGTGGTCAGAACGTTTCTCGACGTGCGAGGCACCCATCTCGCGGCGTTGATCGCCTTCTACGGACTGCTCGCGTTCTTCCCGCTGATCTTGATTGGCCTTGCTGTCGCAGGTCTCATCGGCGAGCAAAACGAATCGAGCTTCCTGATCGAACAGCTCAATCGAACATTTCCTGGGGCATCAGGACGCAGGCTCGCGATGACGGTGAACGAGTTCCGTGAACAGGCGGTCTATCTCGCGGTGATTGGAGGTGTCGCCGTGCTCTGGAGTTCGCTCGGATTGTTCAGCGCGCTTGAATCGGCCTTCAATCTCGTCTACGGACTCAAGAATCGACCAGTCGCCCGCGGCAAGGCACTCATGTTCGTGATCTTGATCGGCTCGCTTGTAGTGCTGCTCACCGCGCTGGTCATGGGCTCGCTCGGAGTCGAGCTGTTGGTGCGACTTGCAGGCGCTGAGACGCGGCTTGCATACGGCTTCGCGATCGCACTCTCAACGATCATCGTTTTCGGTCTGCTCTGGGTCGCGTATCACGTTGTTCCCAACACGCACGTGACGTGGAAACAGGCCCTGCCAGGCGCCGCCGGAGCCGCCTCAGCGCTCATTGCGAGCTTCCAGGGAGTTCCGCTGTTCGTACGTTTCACCGACAACCTGGTCGCGCTTCGCGCGTTCGGCGGCGCCACGCTACTGCTGGTGTGGCTCTTTCTGATGGCCAACATCATCGTGCTCGGAGTCGTCGTCAACTGGCGCCTGTCGCGCGGGGCTCGGCAACGAGCAGCGCTCGAGTCGAGCTAGGCGAACCTCGCGATGAGGGTGGCATGCTTCTCGAGGAGGGGCACGATCTCCTCCGCGGGCGCGCAAGGCAGGCGGAGAATTGCACGATCGACCCCGGCTGCCGCGTGCCCCTTGAGCGTTTCCAGATCGGCGGCGGCGCCGTAGATCGAGACGCTCGGCCTCGGCTTGCCGGCGTCTGCAAAGCGTTGACGAAGCTCGCTAACGAGCGGACCCCATTCGGTAACGCCGCCGAGGCCGCTTGGCATCCAACCATCGCAGTATCGGACGGCCCGCTCGATCGCCTTTGGTGTGCTTGCGCCAAGCAGCACGGGAGGATGCGGCTTCTGCTGTGGCTTGGGCCACTGCCATACGTCGTCAAACTCAACGGTTTCGCCGTGGTAGCTGGCGCTGTCAGTCGTCCACAGCTCTCGCATCGCCTCCACGCGCTCGCGTAGTACCTTCCAGCGCTTCTTCGGATCAGTTCCGTGGTTCTCGAGCTCGTCTTCGTTCCAGCCCGCGCCTACGCCGAACAGGAACCGACCGTTCGAGAAGTGATCGAGCGTCGAGACGGCCTTTGCTGTCACAAGCGGGTCGCGTTCCGTTACCAGGCACACGCCCGTGGCTAGGAGAAGGCGTTCCGTTGCTCCTGCAATTGCCGTGAGTGTCAAGAACGGGTCATATGTCCACGAGTACTCGCGGGGAAGCGCGCCGCCGCCCGGGAACGGCGTGCGGCGGCTGGCCGGAATGTGAGTGTGCTCCGCGAGGACCAGCGATTCGAAACCGAGGTCTTCGAGCCGCTTCCCAAGCTCGACGGGATCGATCGCATACTCCGTCGAGAAGATGGTCACTCCGATCTTCATGCATCGAGCATAGAGACGCTCAGAGCATGGGGCGGCCTCATCGGATCGCATTCACCTCTCGTTCTGTCCGGGTCCATCGCCAGGAGCGATCTCTCAGATAAGCGGTCGAAACCGGTCGGGCCTGACTGCCTGCAGGTCATGGCTTGGTTCCTCGTCGCCGACGATCTCCCGAACCAGGCGACCCGTGATCGGGGCCAGAGCAAGGCCCATGTGAGCGTGGCCTGTGGCCAGTACGAGGTTGGGGAGGCGCTCGCTTGCACCGATTATCGGGACCCCATCCGGAGCGCACGGTCGTAGCCCGCGCCAGGTCGACAGTCGCGTGCGGCCGCTCAGGTTTGGCATGCCGCGAGATGCGCCAGCGACGAGTGCCGCGACGCGACGAGGAGAAACGCTCTCGTCTAGACCGCAAAGCTCGAATGTCCCACCAATACGCACACGGCCGGACAGGGGTGTGACTGCAACTCGCGACTCCTTGAACAGCACCGGGACACGCGGACCCGAGGGCTTGTCAGGAAGCTCGACGTGGTAGCCCTTGCCGCCAACGACGGGGACAAAAACGCCCGCGTCTCGGGCAAGTTGAGACGTCCACGCTCCTGCGGCGAGCACCACAGTGTCGGCATGTAGTCGTCCTCGTGTCGTCTCGACGCCTCCTACGCGCCCGCCAGATCTGAGGAGGCGGAGCGCCTCGACGCGAGTTTGCAGTTTTGCCCCGGCGTCTCGGGCCGCAGTCGCGATCGCTTCAACAAAACCTGCGCTGTCGCAATGGGCCTCGTCCGGGTAGTGCATTCCGCCGACGACCGATGAACCTAGCTCGGGTTCGAGCGAGCGGGCTTCCGCACCGTCGAGTTCTTCGGTGCGGAGTCCAGCCTGCGCATTGGCGCTTCCTTCGGCTACGAGGCTCGCCAGGCCCTCTGGCGTCTCTGCCGCAATGAGGATTCCGCGGTTGCTAAACGTTGTTGCGAGTCCTTCCTCCGAAAATGATGCATGCAGCTTGAGGCTCGCCGTCGCTAGCTCGCGCATGGCGTCGGCGCCGCGTCGTACACGGTCTGGCCGGCATGCGGCGACGAATCGCGCCAGCCATGGGGCGAGTGACGGATCGACCTTTAGATAGAACGCTCCGTCGGGCTTGAGCAGATTGCGCAGGCCGAGCTCGAGCGATTCGAGCGAGGTGATCGGAGCCGAGTGACCAGGGCAGATGAAACCGGCGTTGCCAGCGGAGCACCCCCACGCGAGCTCTGCGCCCCGCTCGATCAGAGTGACCTGTGCGCCGGCTCGAGCGAGTTCGAGTGCGCAGCAGACGCCGATGGCGCCGCCGCCAACGATCACGACATCCTGGCCGCCAACCATCCGGGTAGTTATAGGCGCTCAGCCGCTAGTGGACGAAGGCGGCCGGATCACTCATTTGCGTTCGGGAGCGAAACGGCGAGCTCGCGGACCGCGCTCTCCGTTGTGATCACACCCCTAGCTCCGTAGACTCCGGCCCTGACCGAAGCGAATCGCGCGCATGCATGGGGCGCCTGCGTCTGCGGATCAAACGGTGTCTCGACTTCAGCGATGTCTCCTTTTTCTTGTCGCGTTTGCCGCGATGCTGCTGGCTGCTCAGGTGGCGGTGGCTCTACCGGGCCCGACCGGCACGCTGTTTGCAAGCACACCCTCGACAGGATGCGTAGCGCCGACGCTGGGCGGCGCCTGCAGCGCGGCGGCCGCCCTCGACGGTGCAGCCGACGTCGAGGTCAGCGTCGACGGAGCGCATGTGTACGTCGCCGCGCCCAATGCGTCATTGATCGCTACCTTCGAGCGGGATGCTGGCGGGGCCTTCACCCGGACCGTGGCGCCGTGTGTCGGGGCGACAGGGTCGAGCGGATGCACGCCCGCGACAGGTCTCGGTGGCGTTGCGTCAATCGTGACTAGCCCCGACGGACGGCAGGTCTACGCGGCGTCACCTTCCCGGAGTGCCATATCGGCCCTCACGCGCGATGCCAGGACTGGGGCGCTGACCCAGGGCCCAAACGCGTGTGTCGCTGACGAGGTTCAGAGCGAGCTTGGCCCCGTCGCGAGTGAACCGGGCTGTGTCGCCGTACAGGGCGTCGCCGGGCCGGCGGATCTCGCCGTAAGTCCTGACGGCAGGCACATCTACGTGGCTGCAGGAGTCGCGGACGCCGTATCGCTACTCACCCGCTCGCCGATCGACGGATCACTTACGCAACCCGTGGGCGTGACCCGATGCATCTCGACGGACATCGACCCGGGCGCGCCAATCGTCTTGCGCGACCCTGACTGCGAGGCCGCCGCTCCCCTAGATGGAGCCTCGGCAGTCGCGGTTAGTCCCGACGGAGCCCATGTGTACGTTGTCGCTGCCGTATCACGCACGATCGTCGTGTTTGCGCGTAACGCGATCACTGGTGCTCTGAGCCTCAGCTCGTTTGTCAGCGATGACCGTGGGGGAGATACCGGAGGCCTCCCGGCGCAAACCGAATGCTCAGCGGCGCAGGGTCTTGGCGATCCTGCGGCACTCGCGATCAGTCGTGACGGGCGTCATGTATACGTCGCGTCGCCGAACGCGGGGAGCCTGGCAGCGTTTGCGCGCGACCCGCAAAGTGGAGAACTTGCGCAGCTCGTGCCCGGTTGTCTTACCGACTCGAGCGCACCGGCGACCGACCCGCAATGCGTCGCCGGTGCGCGACTTAACGGAGCACGCGATCTGGCTCTGAGCTCGGACGGAGATCATCTGTATCTGGCGGCACCTGAGCGCGATGCCGTTGTCGTGCTCTCGCGGGATGTGGCTAGCGGACACATCGTGCCCGTTGCCGGAACCGACGGTTGCGTCGGCTCACTCCCGGTCGAAGCCGGCTGCCGCCACGGCGAGGCGCTCGCCCGGCCTCAGGCAATTGCCATCACTCCCGCTGGGCGTCATCTGGTTGCGGCCTCGAG
>JAUXJK010000155.1 GCA_030624785.1 Actinomycetes bacterium | reverse complement strand
TCACGGACCTCCGCGAGACATTCGAGGCACGCTGTCGTCGTCATACCGGCGGCGAGCGCCGCTTCGGCCGCTTTGCGTATGACCGGGCCATCGGCCAGCGGGTCGGAGAACGGGAATCCGAGCTCTATTGTGTCCGCACCTCCGGCGACCGCTGCCGCCGCGAAGTCGGGAGCCTCTTTCCCGGCCATCAGGTAGATCACAAGCTTCTTGGCGGTCTTAGCCTCACTCATCGCGACCCATCGCTCGAAGTGCCTCGGCCAGATCCTTGTCGCCGCGGCCAGAGAGACACACAAGAATCAGATCACCTTCAATGTCATCGACGCGCGCGAGTGCATGTGAGGATTCCAAGGCTGGAATGATGCCTTCTGTCCGGGCGAGTTTCTCGAACATTTCCAGCGCCTCCGCGTCGGTGCACGAGACATACCGCGCTCGGCCCGAGTCACGAAGCCAGGCATGTTCGGGGCCAACACCCGGGTAGTCGAGGCCTGCTGAGATCGAGTGCGCATCCTGGATCTGGCCCCATTCGTCGGCCAGCACGGATGATCGTGACCCGTGGAGGACGGCGGCTCGACCCTGCATGAGGGACGCTGCGTCGGCCGCCTCGACACCGATTAATTCGACAGAGTCGTCGTCGATGAAACCGGCGAATGTGCCGATTGCGTTCGAGCCTCCGCCGACACATGCGATCACGGCGTCAGGGAGGCGATTCTCGGCTTCGAGTAGCTGAATGCGAGCTTCGTCGCCGATCACGCGCTGGAATGTTCGGACGATCTCGGGATAGGGGGCAGGGCCGGCGGCGGATCCGATCAGGTAATACGTTGTCTCGACATTCGTGATCCAGTCTCGGATTGCTTCGCTCATCGCTTCCTTGAGCGTCTTTGTCCCGAGCTCTACGGGTTCGATCTCGGCTCCGAGCAGTCGCATGCGTTGCACATTCGGCTCCTGGCGCCGCATGTCTTCTACTCCCATGAACACGACACACTCGAGTCCGAAGCGGGCGCACACGGTCGCGGTGGCGACTCCATGCTGTCCGGCGCCGGTCTCGGCAACGATTCGTTGCTTACCGAGCCGTGTAGCGAGTAGGGCCTGCCCGATCGCGTTGTTCATCTTGTGGGCGCCCGTATGGAGGAGATCCTCTCTCTTGAGGTAGACACGTCGATCAGGCTCGAAACGTTCGACGCGGGTGATCGGTGTTGGGCGCCCGGCGTAGTTCTTGCTGAGCCCGTCAAAGTCGTTCCAGAACGCCGTGTCGTCCTTGACCGCGATCCATCCGGCCTCGAGCTCGTCGAGCGCGGGTATCAGAGTTTCGGGGACATAGCGGCCACCATATGACCCATAGAAACCGGCGTCGCCTGCCTCGGTAAGCGAAGTCGTATTCACGTCGTCTCCCTCGATTGATCTCGCACCGCTCGTACGAATTCACGTACGAGCTGGTGATCCTTGATTCCTGGTCCTGACTCAACGCCCCGTGCAACGTCGACAGCCCACGGTGCCACGACCTCGATCGCTTCACGAACGTTTGCGGCATCGAGCCCGCCCGCGAGGACGGTGCGCTCGGTCCCGCTGGTGGCCGCGGTGCTGCGCCAGTGATCGGCATCGTCGCCTTGCCAGGGGAGGTCGCGGACGCGCGCGACCTCGTGCTCGCCCCGCAGCAACTGCGCTTCGCGACTTCGGTGGCCGTTCTCGAGCGTGTGAAGCTGCGCAAGGTCGGCGTCATCTGACTCGCGCTGTCCGACGTATACCGCGACCGAGAGCATGGTGTCGGGGACGGGGAGTACGTCATCTGCCCGTCTCGGAGTGTCGGCGAGGATGAACCCGGCCATGTCTGCGCCGGCCGCCGCTGTCGCGGACACATCTTCCTCGCGCGTCAAACCACAGATCTTCACCAGGGGTCGCGACAGGAGCTCCGCAAGTCGCGCAGCGGGGTCGGGCGCCTTCATCAGCGATGAGCCCACGAGGATGGCGTCAGCGCCGGCGAGCTCTGCGCCTGCCCCTTGCCCTCGACTCCAGATGCCGCTCTCGGCAACGATCACCGTGTCGGGCGCCGTAGCGCGTGCGTCCGCAACCAGAGCGAGTTGAGTGTCTCGATGGATCTCGAAGGTTGCGAGGTCGCGTGCGTTAATGCCGATTGGGTCAGCGCCAAGTGCGATCGCTCTCGCCAATTCCCCGGCATCGTGGGCCTCCACGAACGCGTCAAGGCCAGCTTCCGTCGCCTCCCGCATGAGGCGCTTCGTCGTGCCATCGTCGAGGTCTCTAAGAAGAAGCAGAATCGCTGCTGCGCCTGCATCTCGGGCGGTCTCGATGTCGTCCGTGCTTGTGAAGAAACCCTTGGCCAGAAGCGGCGTGTCGGTTACCTCGCGTGCGGCGCGGAGATCGTCCCAGCTGCCGCCGAAGCGTTCCGCATCCACGAGGATTGAGATGCCTGCAGCGCCCGCCTGTGCATAGCCGCGCGCGATCGCAGCGGGGTCGGCGTCGGGGCGTAGGTCACCCATGGACGGTGATCGCCGCTTGACTTCGGCGATGCCGCTGAGTCCAGGCCCAGCGAGGGCCTCGCGGAAGCGACCCATCAGGCCGACGCCCCTGTGTCGGGGGTCGCTCGAGCCGCGTCGCTGCCGTCGGTTTGGGTTGAGAACTGAACAAGTTCCTCCAACCTGCTGTTCGCTCGACCGTCGGCGATCGCGCCTTCTGCGGCGTCACATCCGTGGGCCAGATCATCGACCACGCCGGCCATGTATAGCGCGGCTGCCGCGTTCAGTACGACGGTATCCGTCGCCGACCCTTGCACCCCCATCAGGATCGAGCGCGTGCGCTTCGCATTCTCTGTCCCGGTGCCACCTCGGAGTTCTGAGAGTGAGCCCGTCTCGAAGCCGAGCGTTGCCGGATCGATCTGCATGTCACGCACCTCGGTGCCCTCGACGAGGCAAGCAGTGTTCGGCCCCAGCGTCGTCAGCTCGTCGACCCCTCCTGCACCGTGAACGACCAGCGCACGTTCGACTCCGAGCTCGCCGAGCACGGCTCCCATGAGCGGAACGAGCTCGGGCTCGTACACGCCGATGACCTGACGGCGAGCACCTGCAGGATTGGTAAGCGGACCAAGAAGATTAAACACCGTTCGTATCCCTAGTTCGCGCCTCACAGGCGCCGCATATTTCATCGCCGGATGGTGAAGTGGGGCAAACATGAAGCCGAAGCCGAGTTGATCGATCGACGCCGCAACTCGTGCTGAGGGAAGTTCGATGTCGAAGCCCAGCGCTTCGAGTACGTCCGCGGATCCGGAGGACGAGGAGACGGCACGGTTTCCGTGCTTGGCAACGGCGGCGCCGGCTGCTGCAGCCACGAGCGCGGCCGTCGTCGAGATGTTGAATGTGTCCGCGCCGTCGCCTCCGGTGCCTGCGGTGTCCACGATGTCGGTGCGCGTCGCGCACACCGGGAGGACATGGGCACGCATGCCTTCGGCGAAGCCGGCGAGCTCGGACGGAGACTCTCCTCGCATCCGAAGCGCTACGAGCACGGCCGAAATCTGGGTCGGCGAGGCATCTCCCGACATGATCGCGTCCATGGTGTCTCGCGCGCCGGTTCGGGAGAGCACGCCTCCTCCGGTGAGCAGTTTGATCGCGTTGTCGATCAACGTGTGCTCTCCAGGAAATTACGACACAACTGAGGGCCGTCCGGGGTGAGGACGGATTCCGGGTGAAACTGGATGCCAACGACCGGGTGGGAGCGGTGGCGCACGGCCATGACTTCGCCATCAGCGGTGCGCGCAACAACTTCCAGGACGTCTGGCACGGACGTTGCGGCGAGCGAGTGATATCGACCGGCTTCAAGTGGGTTCGGCAATTCGGCGAAGAGGCCAGTTCCGTCGTGTGTGACATCGCTGGTTTTTCCGTGCATGAGCGTCTGCGCAGGGCCGATTGTGCCGCCGTAGGTTTCAATTATTGCCTGGTGGCCCAGGCAGACGCCGAAAGTTGGTGTCCGTGAACCTAGCCTTGCGACGATTGCGAGCGTGTTTCCCGATTCGGGGGGTCGGCCCGGCCCCGGCGATATCACCAGGTGTGTCGGCGCAAAACGTTCAGCTTCGTCAGCATCGATCGCATCGTTTCTGACGACGGTTACCGTGGCACCCAGCTCCTCGAAAAGGTGCGCCAGGTTGTAGGTGAACGAGTCGTAGTTGTCGATCAAGAGGATGTTCACGTTGACTCCACGAGTTCGATTGCTCGCTCCAGAGCGGCAAGCTTGTTGAGACACTCCTCGTGTTCTGCCGCGGGATCAGAGTCGGCCACGATGCCAGCTCCCGCCTGGAGATGCGCAACGCCGTCGGCCAGGAAGATCGTCCGCAGGCCAATGCACGTGTCGACGTCGCCATTGGGTAGTCCATAACCAACCGCGCCGGCGTACGGCCCGCGTTTGAAGCCTTCGATCTCCGAGATGATCTGCATTGCTCTGACCTTGGGCGCGCCCGACACCGTGCCTGCCGGAAATGTTGCTCTCAGCAGATCGAAGCCATTCAAACCGTCTTTGAGGACGCCGCTCACCTCAGACACGAGATGAATCACGTGCGAGTAGTGCTCGACTTCGAGGTAGCGGTCAACGTGCACCGTACCCGCGTCGCAGACGCGCGAGAGATCGTTGCGCCCGAGATCTACGAGCATCACGTGTTCCGCCCGGTCCTTTTCTGACGCCAGCAGACGCTCCTCGGCTCCGGGTTCCGGTCGCGCGGTCCCGGCAATCGGGTTGAGCGAAGCACGGGAGCCTTCCAGCTTGACCATTGTTTCTGGCGAGGAGCCGATGAGCGCGAGATCATTGAACTCAAGGAGGAACAGATACGGGGAAGGATTGATTCGGCGCAGCGCCCGGTAGAGCCCTATGGCCGTGGCTGGGGTCGGTCTCACTGCGCGCTGTGAGAGAACGATCTGAAACGCGTCTCCCGCGCGGATGTGCTCCTGCGCACGTCGCACGCCGTCCTCGTACGTGGCCTGATCTGGAAACCGTTCGGTCTCGCCCGCTGCGGCATCCGTTCGGGCGGGAGGTTCGGCAACCGGAACTGCGAGGCGTGCCGCCAGGCTTGAAGTGTCTCCGGTGATCACCTCAGCGATGCCGCGGAGGTGATCAAAGCGAATGAGCGTCTCTGCAACGATGAAGGCGCTTTCGGGCATTCCCCGACCGTCCGTCGGAAGCGAGACTGTTGGCTCCAATTGCGCGATGTGGTCGTAGCCGAGGTACCCAATGACCGGAGTGCCTGTGGCGACCGTCTCCTCGGCTTCGACTGCATCCACGACACGGCTTCCTGATCCGAGAAAGCTGAAGCGTCCGAGCCGACCCTGGTCGACCGACTCAAGCAGGAAGCTTGGCTGCTCGCCCCGCAGTCGCAGGTATGCACCGAGCGGCGTTATAAGGTCAGCTGATATCTGATTTGGCATCGGTCTAGTCGGTGGTGCCGGATGAAGCCTTGCGAAGACACAAAGACCTCCGGGTCTCGGAGGTCTCGAGCTGTGCGAAAGGCTTGTTGCCTCACTGGGTCAGGCGGCCGCCTCGCACCGGTTGGCAGGCCATGTCCAGATCGGGTCGATCGAAAGCGAC
>JAUXJK010000280.1 GCA_030624785.1 Actinomycetes bacterium | reverse complement strand
GAAGATGTCGTCCCTTGGGTTCCGTACATCGACGCGACGAACGTCGACATCATCAGTGATGCGATAGTTCAGTACGGGTACGACCAGTTCTCAGGCTCCTCGGGCTACGCACATTGGGCGGTCGACCCGGCACAACAGCAGGGGTAGCACGCTCAACTGATCTCTTCCGGTTCTGCAGTCGGGGGCGGCCCAACTAGGTTGCCCCCGATTGCAGGATTGGCAATCGCAGCACGAAAGCCGATCAAATGGCGCACTACATTGTCCGTCGCCTCGTCTGGGTCGCAGTCGTCCTACTTGCGGTCACGCTGATCGTCTACGCAATTTTCTTCCTGCTCCCGGCCGGTGACCCGGCCGTGCGACACGCGGGCAAGATCCCGTCCGAGGAGAACATCGCCGAGGTGCGAGCTCAGTTTGGTCTGGACCAGCCCGTCTATGTGCAGTACGGCAAGTTCGTCAAGAACTTTTTCGTCGGCGATGAGTACGGCTGGCCTGGCCTGGGCTTCTCTTACGAAACGCGCACACCTGTTCGCGACAAGGTCATAACTGCCGCCCCGAGGACGTTGTCACTGATCGCGGGCGCGGTGGTGATCTGGTTGATCGCAGGCGTTGGCATTGGCGTGCTCTCCGCAGTCAAACGACACTCTTGGCTAGACCGTCTTGCCATGGGTTTCGCCCTGTTCGGAGTTTCGGCACCGGTCTTCTGGCTCGGGCTGATACTTCTCTATGTCTTCTGGGAGAAGCTCGGATGGCTACCCGGGACGGGGTACGTGCCCATATCTGAGAGCCCTGTCGATTGGTTTCTGCACTTGATCATGCCGTGGAGCGTGCTTGCGCTCGCATTTGCCGCCGTCTACGCGCGAATGACGCGAGGAAACCTGCTCGAGACGATGGGAGAGGACTACATTCGCACCGCCCGAGCAAAGGGTCTTTCTGAGCGTCGCGTCGTGCTCAAGCACGGCCTACGTGCGAGCCTGACGCCAATAATCACTCTGCTTGGAATCGACATGGCGATCCTGGTCGGCGGGGCGGTCATCACCGAAAGCGTGTTCAATATCCAGGGACTTGGGCATATCGCTCTCACGGGCGTCAACGCCCAGGACCTTCCAGTCACCATGGGCGTAATCATGATCGGCGCATGCGCTGTGGTGATCATGGGCCTGCTGGCCGATATTGCGTACGCGTATCTCGATCCGCGAGTGAAACTTGCCTGAGACCTCGACCGCTCGCCTTCTCGAGGTCAGCGACCTCGCAGTCCATCTGCCCACGCGAGACGGTGTCGTGAAGGCGGTCGACGGTATTTCGTACACGCTCAACGCAGGTGAGACGCTTGGGATAGTCGGTGAATCAGGCTCAGGCAAGAGCGTGAGCTGTTTGACCGTGCTGGGCCTCATCAATCGTGATTCGGCCCAGATCTCTGGCCGGGTCATCTACGACGGTTCGGATCTCCTCGAAGCGACTGAGTCGGAACTCCGCATGGTGCGGGGAAATGAGATATCGATGATCTTCCAGGACCCTTTCGCGGGACTGCATCCGCTCTTCAGTGTTGGTGATCAGCTGGTCGAGGCAATACGCGCCCATGAGGATGTCAAGAAGCGGGTAGCGCGTGAAAGAGTCGTCGAGCTTCTCCACGAGGTCGGCATTCCTCAAGCGGCGGAGCGATTTTCTAGCTATCCACACGAATACTCGGGCGGAATGCAGCAACGCGCGATGATCGCGATGGCTTTGATCAACAACCCGCGGATTCTGATCGCCGACGAGCCGACGACGGCTCTCGACGTCACAGTTCAGGCTCAGATCCTCGAGCTGATTGAGAAGATCAAAGAGGAGTTGTCGATCGGTGTGATTCTCGTGACCCACGACCTCGGCGTTGTAAGAGACGTAACCCAGAACGTGCTGGTCATGTACGCCGGGCGCATCGTCGAGCACGGATCGACCGCAGCGGTGTTCGCCGAACCCAAGCATCCCTACACCTGGGGCCTGATGGAGTCGATTCCACTACTCGAGGTCGAGACTCGCGACCTGCGAGCGATCGACGGAGCGCCGCCATCACTGATCCATCTGCCAACGGGCTGCGCGTTCCATCCGCGATGCACACAAGCGTTCGAGGGCTGCGACAAGGCTCGACCGGAGCTCGATCAAACAGAACATCATCAGGCAGCGTGTCACCTAGCCCGCACCGATCGCGATCGCATCTGGCAGGAGCGCCGCCGTCGACCAGCCGACGCGAGCAGATGACGTCCAAGCTCATGCGAGACGAACCGTTGCTCTCGGTTGAAGGGCTTACCAAGCACTTCACGACATCCGCGTCGGTTCTTGGCCGCAAGGGGACGACGACTGTGCGTGCGGTGGAGGATGTCTCCTTCGAGGTGAGAGCTGGTGAGACACTCGGCCTCGTCGGAGAGTCAGGTTGCGGTAAATCGACGACAGCGAGGCTGATCGTGCGCCTGCTCGAGGCAACCGCGGGCCGAGTGGTCTTCGACGGCATCGACATCTCCAGCCTCTCGAGACGGGCTTTCCGACCGCTGCGGCGAGACATCCAGATGATTTTTCAAGACCCGTACGGGTCGCTCAACCCGCGCCACACGGTCGGGCAGATAGTGGGCGCGCCATTTGCAATTCAAGGCACTCGTGGCGACAAGAAGGGAAACGTTGGAGAGCTCATGGCTCGCGTCGGTCTGAATCCGGAGCACTACAACCGCTATCCGCACGAGTTCTCTGGCGGCCAGCGGCAACGCATCGGTGTCGCTCGCGCCCTGGCGTTGCGGCCGCGGTTGGTGGTGTGCGACGAGCCGGTCTCGGCACTAGACGTGTCGATTCAAGCCCAGATCATCAACCTATTGTCCGAACTTCAGGCCGATTTCGAGCTGACCTACCTATTCATCTCGCACGATCTAAGTGTCGTCCGTCATGTTTCAGACAGGGTGGCCGTGATGTACCTCGGCCATATCGTCGAGCTTGCGGATGCTGCCGATCTCTACGGTGATCCACATCATCCGTACACAGAGGCGTTGCTGTCTGCCGTGCCTGGGCAAGCCCATGAACGTGAACGAATCGTCCTAAGGGGCGATGTTCCGTCTCCGACGGACCCGCCGGCTGGCTGCCCGTTCCACCCGAGGTGTCCACGCGCACAGGCGTTGGCGGGCGCCGACGGTGCTCCTGAACGCTGCCAGACCGAGCGCCCGCCGCTGGTCGGAGATGGTGTACGAAACGTCGCTTGCTGGTATCCTCTTGTCGGTGAGTCGGGCCAAGCGGGAAGGGCAACAACTGCCTCGCGCTAACCTCTTGCGTTACGCGTCGTCGGAAGTATGGGGGAGATGATCCGACGTGAAGCTTCTATCTAGCGCTGAGTCACGGTGCGATCGGGCACGAGAGTGGGTGTCCCAGAGAGCCGACGATGAGCTTTCGGAGCTAGAACGGCTCCTCTTGCGGAGGCATCTAGGCCGCTGTAGTGACTGTCGTTCCTTCCGCGAGGCCGTTACGACGATCTCGACGACGCTGCGAGAGGCCGAAGAACTTGTTCCAGAGCGGCGAATTCTCGTGACTGCGCCGCGTCGCGAAGTGCGCCGCCACTCCCGCGTACGGGTTGCGTTTGCGGTAGGACTAATCGCTCTCGCAGCTGGTCTTGGGGCGTTCGCTGGGCTGATTGCCAACGGCAATGGTGGTGGAGGAGGAGACGCGCCTGCGCCGCAAGACTTCGCCGAGCGACCAGCTCCCCCGCCG
>JAUXJK010000295.1 GCA_030624785.1 Actinomycetes bacterium | reverse complement strand
TGAAGGGACCCACGTTTCCACGTCCACGGCATTCCCTGGCTTTGGCCCCAATGCCGGAAAGGCAACCTGGCTCGTTCAGATCGTTGCCGGCAACGACGGGGACACGATCCAGGCGATCCAGAGCTGCGCTGACTTTCCGCCGCTACGTCCGTAAGACGAGCCGACACACGATGAGTTCTAGGAGGCCCGCCACATGGCGGGCCTCCTTCTTTCTGTAGTGAGTGGAGGAGGCCTGGCGAGCACTTTGGCTTCGAACTGGCGCCGCCTACAAGTGCGCGATGACGTCAATCTCGATCAGCGCTCCTGCGGGGAGGCGGCTCACCTCGATCGTCGATCGCGCAGGAGCGGGTTTACTGACGTGGACCCCATACACCTCGTTCATCGCCTCGAAGTCGTTGATGTCGTCTAGATAGACGGTTGTTCGCGCCACATTCTCGAGGCTCGACCCGGCAGCGTTCAGAATCGCCGAGAGGTTGGAGAACACCCGCTCGGCCTGCTCGCGCACGCTGCCGCCGGCGAACGCATTCGTGGCTGGATCGATCGCGATCTGTCCCGAAACGAACACGAGCTCACCCAGCGTGACCGCCTGTGAGTAGGGAGCGCCACGAAAGGGCAGCGGCGCTTGATCGGTACGTACCTCAACTAGCTCTGGCATCGCGGTGGCCCCTTCCGTGGAATCGTGGCGTCGCTCAGGCTGGAAGAACCAACGTTGCCTGGAGCGACTGGAGTGAGGCGATCATGCTAAAGGCGGTCACGGTAGAAGTCTTCGGGTTAGCGTCAGCGGCCGGACCTTGCGCTTGCACGCTCAGAGTGCCGGCAGCCCCCTCCGCCTCGATGCGGCCGTAGTTCCCGTCGGCGCTTGGATCAGCGATGAGCGACACCTGGGTGTCGTCGAGTCCCAGGCCGGCCAGCGCAACCGTTGCTGCGAGGTTCGCATTCTTCGGAAAGCTGCGGGCGGCCTCGCGCGCCGAGCCGTCGAAGAACACGGCAGGCTCACTCATCCCGGCGAGGTCGACAAGCTCCTCCGCCGCGGTGCCCAGCCATGCTGCGGGCGGCTTCACCGAGGTGTAGCGAACGCGTGTGAGTCCACTGGCCCGCAGTGCGACCAGGCCGTCGATGCCGGCGATCGCACCGACTGGGAGCAGCATCCGGGAGTCACCCCGGCGTGCGGCCGCGACCAACTGCTCGTGAACGCCATCATCGGCGAGTGCGCCGCTGGAGATCACCATCAGGTCTGTGCCGTGGCCGAGAATCGGTGCCCCGTGCTCTCGCACGGCGCCCTGCCCAGCGGCCTCGAGAATGATGGATGGTCGTAGCGCGAGCAGTTCCTCGACCGAGTGGACCGTGGGGACGCCGCGAGGCGAGGGGCCCTCGAAGCCCTCTCGAACTAGCGCTGCGCGAACGTTCGCCGTCCCTGTATGACCAAGCTCCTCGACTAGAAGTCGGCCAATTGCTCCGAGCCCGATGATGCCAACGCTCAGCATCTCAACCCTCGTCACGGCCGGAGTCGCACGAGTCTCGAGGGGCCCACATGGCGTGACCATACGCGGGCACAGATGTCGTCGCAAACGCTCGGAGGCCTCGAGCTGCGGCACGCTCAACGGCCGAAGTGAGGGCGCGGTGGCCGTACCCCTCGCGTCCCCGTTTCCTGGTCGCAGCTAATCTCTTGCCGGTTTGATCTCTCGTTTTCGGTCGATCTTGCTCGCCGCAGGCAAGGCGCTGCCGAGCCCGCTTTTCGCCGTCATTTCACGGACGGTTGGGCTAGTCGGCGACACGTACGCCGTGTGGCGTCGAAGTCGCACGATCAGACTCGGTGCAGGCCTCGCCTACTACGCGTTGTTTGCGATCGTGCCACTGCTTGCGATCACACTGGCCCTGACCGAGTTCCTGTTCTCTCAAGAGGAGTTGCAGGCGGAGTTCGCGGGGCGGCTCGAGAGCCTCCTCGGTGGCGAAACGGATGAGATCGCGGCGCTCTTGACGGAGCAACTTGGGAAGACGTCGACTCAGTCGGGGCTTGGAGTGATCGGCGGAATCTCTCTTCTCATCACCGGCGTTGCCCTTTTCGTAGCTCTCCAGGATGCGTTGAACACAATCTGGGATGCTCCGATCGTGAGCGGGATCGGAAGCATGATCAGGCGATACGCGCTCGGGCTCGCCATCGTCATGCTCACCGCGGCGGTGTTGATCGGCTCGTTCGCGGTGCAAGCGATTGCTGGTCTGCTGGAAACGCTCGCCGGAGACGATTCGACCGTTCTCGACCCGCTCGTAAGTGTCGCCGAGGTGATCGGATCGTGGACGATTGTCGGAGCGGCTGTGGTCGTGGTCTTCCGCGTGCTTTCGCCACGCGAAGTCACGTGGCGCGATGCCGCGATCGGGGGCCTGATCACTGCGGTTGCGCTTCTTGTGGGCACCTGGGTGATCGGCTACTACCTGAGCCACTACGGCGGCGCGTCACTCGCGGGCGCGGCTGGCGGTTTGGCCCTCGTGCTCGTGTGGATCTACTACGAGGCACAGATTCTGCTCGCGGGTGCCGTGCTCACGCGGGTGATGGGCGATCGGCGCCGCGCGCGCACAGTGAACTCGGACTGAGCCGCGAGGTCGAGTCTACGACTCGGCCGGCTGTTGGGCGTTCGCGTCGGCCCAGCGGCGCTTGAGCGGGAAGTACAAGAGGCCAAGGAGCAAGAAGGTGATCAGGGCCGAGGTGAGCATCGAGATGATTGGCCAGTCGCCGAGCTTGGTGCCGATCCACCACGAGAACACGGAGGTGTACGCCGCCCACAGCATCGAGCCGAGCGTCGACCACAAGAGGAACTTCGGATACGGGTACCGATTGAGTCCCATGGTTGCTCCAACGACAAAACGCAAACCGGGCACGAAACGGCCAGCAACGATGATCAGTGGCGCCGTCTCGCCAAGCACCTCCTGCGCTGCTGCGACCTTCTCGTTTGCGGTGACCTGCTCGAGCTTTTCAGCCGCGATGCGCCGCCCGATGGTGCGTGCAAGCCAGTAGAGCAGCGAGTCGCCAACGATCGCGCCGATGGTGCCGCCAATGATGATGTAGCCCAGTTCCAGCGTACCCTGCGAAGCGAGCGTGGACGCAGCGTTGAGCAGTGACTCACTCGGCAGGATCGGCACGATGGCGTCGAACATGACGAAGCCCGCGATGATCAGATACGGGTAGGCAGCGCTCCCGAGGTCGAGCTCGGGCAGACCGTCGCCCTGAGTCAGCCACTCGAGAACGACAGAGAGCAGCCAGACCACTGCGAACAGCGCGAGCCCCCAAACGAGAATACGACGCCACCGTCGTGGCAGACGACCTTCCGTCTCCAGCGATTGGGGTGCGTCATTCACAGGCGGGTTCACAACGGACGTCAGTATTACCGAGGCCCCACGGGACACCGGTCCCGGCTCGTTGCAGTAGCTACGAGCACCGAACCTGGGCGCCAAAGTTCTCGCTAGGATGCCCCTCCGAGTCCCGAGCTGATTGATCGATATGGAGGT
>JAUXJK010000150.1 GCA_030624785.1 Actinomycetes bacterium | reverse complement strand
CGCATGAGATCGGCAATGAAGAACACCGCGCCCTTGAGCACGCCGACGAGAAAGAGGTCGCGACCCGCATAGTCCCGCGAGATCTCCTGGCCCAGTTCAACGACGCGACGGGAGATGCTGTCTGCGTCGAGAAGCACCTTTTCGACGTCTGGGTGACTGGTCGCCTGCATGGGCGCTTACCCTATGCCCTCTCGACGACGACGGCATTCTCATACCCGGGGGCACATGCGATGCCTGGCACGACGACGATGCGGCGGCCGTGAGCGACAAGCGGCCAGGCGTCTCGCTCCGACATGGGGACCTTTGCATCGACGAACAGATCCTGGATCTTCGCACCATCCTCGCCCAACCGATCACCCGCCCGCCATCCTCGAACGATCAAACCGGGCATGAGCGGCTGTAGCCGCCAGCCTGACCATTCAATCTGGCCTTCAAGCTTCGTCGGCGCGCGCTCGAGCCACAGGCTGTCGTACTCGCGAACTGCGGTTAGACCAGATCCGAGGTCGATGCGACGAGAGCCAACTCGGCTCTGCAGAAGCTCGCTGATACCGCGTTCGACTCGTCGAGGAAGCCGTTCATTCGCGGCCACCGCGCGGAGGATGTTGGCGTCGGCCGAACCATGGAGTTGGCGAAGCAGCGGCAGCACCTCTCGCCGCAGCAACCCACGCTTGGTGTCGTCGTTCGAACTGTCGTTCCGGTGGGGGAGACCGACGGCTTCGCAGTAGGCGACCGTCTCGTCACGCCAGACGGACAGCAATGGGCGAACCACGCCGTCGTCACGCCTCACACGGATACCACGAGTCGTTCCGCTCGAGACAAGCCGCTGAAGCACCGTCTCAACCTGGTCAGAAGCGGTATGGCCGGTCGCGCGCAAGGTACCTGCGGTGATGCCGTATCGAGCCTCACGCAGTCGCGACTCGGTTGGAGAGTCGACTGGGCACGGAAGCACACTGGCCCCAAGCACGCTAGCGCAGTGCGCAGCATCGGCCTCGGATTCTGCGCCGCGGAGCTGATGCGCAACGTGAACTGCGCTGACCGTGTACCCGAGGGCTCCCAGGACGTGCCACAGGCACGTTGAGTCGGGCCCTCCCGACACGAGAGCGGTAATTTCGGCGCCAGGTTCGAGCAACGAATGCTCGGAGATATGAGCTGCGACGCGCGCCTGGATCGCACCGACGTCCATAAGCCGAGTGTACGACGCGTTCTGGCTCGACCGCCAAGAAGTTCAGGGGAAGATAAGAGATCTGTAGGTACCGCAGGTCGTCATGCCCGCGCCTCGGTACAGCGCGTGTGCCGCGTCGTTTTCCGGGCGCGCAAACAGGCACACTGTCGGGGTGCTCTCGAGAAGTAATCGGCACAGATCTCCGAAGCCAGCCCTTCCAAAACCTTCTCCCCGCCGCGAAGGTTCGACCCAAACCTGTTGCAGCTGCACAGCGCTCGGCGTCCAGGCCGACGCCTCCGCTTTGAAAAGGATCTCTTGGCCCTCGCGCCAGATCCAGCTGCGTCCGAGCTCGATCTGGCTTCGTGTGCGCCAGCGAAACATCTCGGGGTCACGGGAGTAGGCGTCGATTCCGACCTCTTCCTCGTAGGCATGAGCACAGGCGCGGACGAGAACGTCAAGATCGTCAAACGTTGCGAGCCTGAGCGCGGTATCTGCCGCCGGAGGCGCCGAGCTGACGCTGTAGACGGGCTGACCAGGCCGGTCGTCGAGTGGGATCGGAAAGTTGTCTCGGACTTCATCCCACAGTTCCGTAACCGCGGCCTCATCGCCCACCATCATTCGAGGCATCCCCGAGCGAGCGCCGGTGCCGAGACGAGCCACGCCGCTGCCGGACGGAACCAGATTTGCTCCCACATGGCAGAGCGCCTGGATTGTGCCACGCGAGCTCAAAGCGACGAATCGGCCAAGTCGTCGGCGAGCAATGTCCTCGAGAAACACGCGCTCGACAGGGTCGGCTTCGCAAAACTCGAGCACAGACGCAAGCCGCGGCCCTTCGATCAACTTCGCCATACGCGAATCGTATTGCGCCCCGTCACATTCCGACTCGCGCCGCGCAAAGCGTTATCGTGTTCGCCTCATGCCAATTCATCTTCGCGCCGAACCCGGAGACTACGCCGAGGCCTGTCTCGTGCCGGGAGACCCGCTACGGGCCAAGTATCTCGCCGACACGTACCTCGACGAAGCTCAGCAGGTCAACAGCGAGCGCGGCATGCTTGGGTACACAGGGAAGTTCAATGGCAAGCCCGTTTCTGTGCAGTCGACGGGGATGGGTTGTCCCTCGGCTGCAATTGTCTTCGAAGAGCTCGCGCAGCTTGGCGTGAAGCGCATCTTGCGAGTCGGCACGTGTGGGGGCCTGCAGCCCGATCTCGCTATGGGCGACCTAATCATCGCACTGTCTGCTGTGCCAGCCGATGGCACGGCACGGCACTACACCGGCGGGGATCCCCACGCACCGACCGCTGACTGGGAACTCGTCCACGGAGCCGTGCACTCTGCCAAGGAACTGGGCAAGAAACCGCGCGTCGGGCCGATCGCGAGCTCCGACACATTCTACGACCCCGATGAGGGCCGACATCAGCGCTGGTCCGACCGTGGCATTCTCGCTGTCGAAATGGAAGCTGCGGTGCTCTTCACGATCGCGGCCCTACGAAAGATCAGCGCGGGGTGCCTGCTCACAGTCAGCGACATCGTCATCGACGGCGAGTTCGTGCGCATCACCGACGACCATCTGCGACAGGCGGTCGATGAGATGGCCGAGCTCGCACTCCACACCGTCACTAGCTAGGACGAGGCGGCACAAACCCGGATGGCCGGCGTCGCGTTTCTTGTGAACCCGGCATCAGCGAACGGCCGAACCGGACGCCTGTGGCCGACGCTCGCACGACGCGCAGCAGAGTTAGGCCTCGACGGGCCCGCCTACCTGAGCCAACGCCCCGGTCACCTGGCACAGCTCGCCAACGAAGCATCCGAGAGCGGCGCCGAGCTGATCGTGGCAGTCGGCGGCGACGGCACTGTCAACGAGATCGCCCAAGGGCTACTCGACCGACACGAACGCGGCCTGTCGGTGCCCGACATGGCCGTCATTCCATTCGGAACCGGCCGCGACTTCGCCCGCACGTTCGCGCTTCCCCGACAGAGAGACCGAGCGATCACCAATGCCCGCGACGGTGGAGTTCAGACTCTCGACGCGGCGCGCGTGAGCTACCGAAGCTGGAGTGGCGAGACAGAGAGCTCGTATTTCGCCAACGTCGCGAGCGCAGGCATGAGCGGGGCGATCGCCGAGCGTGCAAACAGAACGTCCAAGGTGCTAGGCGGCAAGGCGTCATTCCTCGTTGCGACTCTCGCAGTGTTTTCGAAATGGAAACCGACCATGCTCTCGGTCACGGTCGACGACGAACAGCGTCACGGCCCGATGCAGGATGTGATCGTCGCAAACTGCCGCTTCCTCGGCGGCGGAATGAAGATGTGCCCGGACGCTGATCCCACCGACGGCATGTTCGACGTACTCGCGATCGGGGCGATCACCAAGACAGATCTCGCGCGCTCCCTACCCAAGATCTACCGCGGGACACACCTGCCCCATCCAAGAGCTGAACTGTTGCAGGGCTCCAGGGTCACAATTGAGGCAGACGTGGCCGTCCCGATTCAACTTGACGGTGAACAGCCGGGCACGACACCGATCACCTTCGAGGTCTTGCCGAAAGCCCTTCGACTTCGCGTGCCGACCCCGGACGTCTTCGCCTGAAGCGCAAGCAAACGGCGCGCCTACCGCCCGTCTTCCGCCCGCCCATCGACGAGATCGACAACCCGGGCCAACGTCGCTCCTGCCTCCAGCTCGAGCTTGAGCGCGGCGCGTCGGTCGAAGGATGTCGGCCCGAGGTTGAGAACCGCCACCCGCCCACCCCGACTGACCACCCTGTCGGGCAGGCCCGCGACGGGGTGCACCTCTAGCGCCGAGCCAACTACGAGCATCAGAGCCGAGGTCTCCGCTAGCTCGGTCGCCGCATCAATCGCGGGCGCAGGAAGCTGTTCCTCGAAGAACACAACGTCGGGCTTGAGAATGCCGCCGCAGCTGTCGCAGACCGGAACGGCGTCCTGCTCCTCAAGCAGCTCCTGCACCCGGCTCAACGCGTGCTCTCTCGCGCAGCTTTGACAACTGGACGTGCGGATGGATCCATGCACCTCGACGACGTTCGAGCTACCGACGCGCGTATGTAGCATGTCGATGTTCTGGGTCACGATGCCGGCGATCAGCCCGCACCGCTCCAGCTCGCGCAGTGCGACGTGGCCCTGGTTCGGTTCGGCTGCCGTCAACATCTCGATGCGCTTGCGATAGAACCACCAGACCTTGGCCGGATCACGCCGAAAGGCGCTGAGAGTCGCGTACTCCATCGGATCGAGCGACGCCCAGATACCAGTCGGCGAGCGGAAGTCTGGAATGCCGCTTTCGGTGGCCATACCTGCTCCCGTCAGGACGACGCACGGTTGATGGGCGAGAATCAGCGCCGCAAGTCGATCAGGCGCGGACTGTCCTCGACTTTGCTCATTCCTGCACCCTACGCACGCCGAACGGCCCGGGGGCCTTTGGCCACTCCAGGTGACGCTAGGCTGGCTGATGGCATGAATGGATTCCGGTTCTCAACCGAGTTGACCGCGCGGTTTAACGAGACCGATGCGCAGGGCATCATCCACCATGGCGTTCACGTGATCTGGTTCGAGATCGCCCGAATCGCATACCTCGAACAGGTCCCGGGCGGATACTCGGGTCTCGTCGCCTCAGGGGTCGACGTCACGACCATCGAAATGAATATCCGTTATCGAGAAGCCGTGCGATTTGGGGATCGTCTACGAATCTGGACGCGTTGCGCGCACGCCCGCGGCGCGCGCCTGCGTTTCGAATACGCGGTCGTGAAGGACGGTTCTGACGGTCTCGTCGCCGACGGGTGGACCGCCCATGCATGCGTTGACGCCACGACATTGCGCGCTACCCGAGTGCCGAAGGAACTGAACGAGTCCCTGGTGAAGCTTGAGTCCTAGTAGGCTGGCGGAATGGACTTCTCACTGACCGACGAACAGCGCGCGATCCGAGAAACGGTGAAGCAATTCACCGACGAGCGGATCATCCCGAACGCAATCGAAAACGACCAGAACCATCACCTGGACATGAGTGTGATCGAGGGCATGGCCGAGCTCGGCCTGCTCGGTATCGTGATTCCCGAACAGTACGGCGGCGCCGGGCTCGACTACGTGTCAGAGGCGCTGGTTTGCGAGGAAATCGAACGAGGCGAGAACGCGTTTCGCACTCTCATCTCCGTGCACGTCGGGCTCAACTCGCTTTCCATCCTCCGCTACGGATCGGAAGAGCAGAAGCAGCGCTATCTCGTGCCGCAGGCAAAAGGCGAGAAGCTTGGATGCTTTGGCCTGACCGAGCCAGGCGCCGGGTCTGACGTTGTCGCGATGCAGTCCACAGCTGTCGAGAAGGACGGCGTCTTCATTCTCAACGGACAAAAGACCTGGATCTCATTCGCAAGCATCGCCGACACGGCGCTCATATTCGCCAAGACCGACACCGAGGCCGGTCACAAGGGCATTACTGCCTTCCTAATCGAGCGGGAGTGGCCAGGCGTCACAACCCGAGATATCGAGGGCAAGCTGGGCGCGTGGGCTGGCTCAACCGGCGAGAT
>JAUXJK010000042.1 GCA_030624785.1 Actinomycetes bacterium | reverse complement strand
CCGATCACCGCGACAAGCTCCGCCTCCCAGTCGATCTGTTTCGTTGCTGCGGGGACGACGATCTCGTCGTTTGGGCCACAGATCGCGTTCGGAAACTTCGCGAACACCACGGGTTCGTCAGGAATCGGCAGCCCGGTTTCCTCCGCGTGTTTGCGATAGTTGAGGCCGATCCCGAGCACCTTCGACGGTCTCGGCACCGGAGCGTCGAATACTGCTCCCTCCATCCCAGGCGACCCTTCGGGCACGTCGAGCGACTCGAGCGCGGCGATCGACCCAAGATGCTCCATAGGGTCGGCTGAGAGCTCGCCGCCACTCGCCTGCTCGACGTCGACCAATCTATCTTTGACGACAACCGTCGCGCGACCATTGATGCTCGCGAGTTTCACAGGGACGCACCCTATCGGAGGGCCTGCCAACCGTGCTTCGCGGCTCGATCGTGCCACAAGGAGCAGCTCTCAAGACTGTCCCTCGGCAAGCCGATCTCAGAGGATGCGTGTTCAAGTATGTCTTGCTCCTGGGCGTCGCCGCGGGCGTCGCCGCATACCTCTTCGTGCTTCAGCCTGAACTGGCGGACACGGAGGAGGATCTCGGCGCTATCGCGTCGCAGATCGCACAGCGCCCAGTAGCTGTGGAGTGCCAGGGGATTATCAGTCACGCCATTGATGTGACGAACAGCGAAGGTCGCGTCGAGTACACCGAGAGCGGCGCACCCGCAGACAAGACCCAACTAAAACGAGACGTGTGCCAGCGCCTCGGGGATTTCCGGGCCACACGAGGCGCTGGACGCTACGCCTGCCTCGTCTCAGAGCTCGAGTGCACGGACGACATCTTGAAGACCGTCAAGGCGGTGCACACGCTCTCCCACGAGGCGTGGCACCTCGCGGGCGTCAAAGACGAGCGCATCGTGGAGTGCTACGCGATGCAGACCGATCAGCTTGTCGCGACGTCAGTTGGCGCTTCGAAGAGGCTGGGACGAGCAATCGCCGTCTACTACGCAGTCGAGATCTATCCGCATCTCTCCACGAAGTATCGGTCCTCTTCTTGCAAGAACGGCGGTCCGTACGATCTCAGCCGAGGGTCACGCACCTGGCCCTAGGCCCCGTCCAGGTGTCGACCACGACGACAAGCTCCAGAGCCGAACTGCCTAGGGAAACAGATCCCGTTCCGGCGGCATGACGAGCTCCGTCGCGCTTCCGTCGCCGTGTTCGACGGCAGCACCTCGTACCAGGGCGGCAGGGACACCGTCAGCCTTGCCCATCACGAGATGCGCGGCAGCAGCAAGCTCGTCGGCAACCGCGACCTGGGTTGATTCAAGCTCTCGCCCGGCCCAGTCGAGCGTTCCTCGGAGGTCGATCAGTGGCTCCATCCCTGCGACGCCGATGGCGATGTCGACGGTTCCTGTGCGCCAGGCTCGACCGAAGGAGTCGGCGATGATCACAGGCGGAGCCTCGATCCCGAAGTGCGTGCCGAGATGAGCGCTGAGACCAGCCGCTGAGGCATCCGGGTTCACTGGCAAGAGGATCACAGTCTCTGCATCGGGCGTGTTCGAGTGATCGATTCCCGCCGTGGCACACACGAAACCGTGATGGGTTTCAACAATGAACAGGTCATCACGACGGCGCCGAACGCGCCGGGCCTCTGCGCGAATCAACGCCTCGAGATCTGCCTGAGACGTCGCCCGAGCCAACCGGCCTTCCGCCTTCGAGACCACCTTCTGCGCGACGACAAGAACATCGCCGACCGACAGTCCGCCGGCCCGTTCTATCGACTTCGCGAGAAGTCCCGCCAGGTCGTCGCCCGGCTGTAGCGCGGGAAGACCGAGTAGCGGCGAAATTCGCACCTCGCGGACAGTCGAGCTATCGGGTGCTGCGCCTGCGCCTTCGGTGTTCTCTACCACCTGTCGCGAAGCCGGGGCACGACATCGGCACAGAACTGCTTGAGAAACCGTGGCTGATCCTCGCCTGGAGCGTGGAAGATCAGGTGCGTGAATCCCAGATCGACGTACGTCGCGATCTGCTCGACCACGTCGTCAGCATCTGAAGAAACAATGAAGCGGGAATGGGCCCGATCAGCGGCCGCATCCGCCAGCCGTTCCATCTCTACAGGATCCTCCACACCCGACTTTTCTTCAGCCGAAAGTGACAGGGCCGCCCACCAGCGACACGCATCCTTTGCGTAGTCGACATCCGCGTCGTAGGACACCTTGATCTCGATCACGCGCTCGATCGAGCCCGCGTCACGGCCCGCGCTTGCGGCTCCCTCTTCCAAATTGCCAATACGCTCGCGATAGAGATCTGGTTCCTTCCCACTGGTGCAGATGAAGCCGTCGCCGGCGCGGCCTGCGTACTTCGTCGCCAACGGCGCCCAGGCTGCGATGTAGATCGGAACCGGTTCATCGGGCCGGTCGTAGATCGTTGCGCGATCGGTCGAGTAGTAGTCGCCCTCGAACGTCACCCGCTCCTCCGTCCACAGGCGGCGCATGAGTTCCACAGACTCGGCAAGACGAAGCCGTCGCTCTTTCGCGCCGGGCCATACGAGGCCGGTCGCGGGCGTCTCGTTCATCGCTTCGCCGGTGCCGATTCCGAGAACCACGCGACCCGGGAAGAGCGCGCCGAGCGTCCCGAAAGCCTGGGCCACGATCGATGGGTGCAACCTAAACGTGGGCGTCAGCACGCTCGTGGCGAGCACAACCCGTTCAGTTGCCTGACCGAGCGCGCCCAGCCAGACGAGCGAGTTCGGAGCATGACCCGTGTTGTGTCTCCACGGTTGGAAGTGGTCAGATATCGCCACAGAGTCCAGGCCGAGCTGCTCGGCGAGCACCGAGTAGTCGAGCAGTTCTCGCGGCCCGAACTGCTCCGCAGACGCCTTGTAGCCGAGCGTAAGGCCCATACGTTTTGCCTCCTGGTTCCTGGGGTGGGCGAGCATTCTCGCATGACAGACACCAGTGCATGCTGCAAACTGCGCAGATGCACGCGACTCGGTCTATCTGTGTCCTCGCAGGCGGCGTTGGCGCAGCGCGCTTCGTCGACGGTCTCGTGCAGGTACATGACCCAAGCGATATAGCGGTGATCGTCAACGTCGGCGACGACTTCGAACATCTCAGCCTCGCCATCTCTCCCGACCTCGACACGCTTCTCTACATGCTGGGCGGGCTCGTCCATCCCGAGCAGGGTTGGGGTCGTGCCGAGGATTCGACCACCGCTCTTCAGGCGGCAACCCAACTCGGCGGCGAGGACTGGTTCCTGCTCGGAGACAAGGACATCGGCCTTCACCTCGTACGCACAGCAAAGCTCCGCTCTGGTGCCGTCCTGTCGCAGGTCACTGCCGAGTTCACGCGACAGCTCGGAATCGAGACCTCACTGCTGCCGGCAACCGACGACCAGCTACGCACGATTGTGGAAACCACCGCTGGTGACTTCGACTTTCAAACGTACTTCGTGCGGCGAGGGCACCGCGACGAAGTACAGGGCGTTCGCTACGAGGGGGCCGAGGCCGCCGCGCCAGCACCTGGTGTGATCTCAGCGATCGAGGAGGCCGAGCTCCTGATCGTGGCACCCAGCAACCCGTTTCTCTCGATCGCACCGATCCTCGCTGTCCCAGAGATCCACCAGGCCGTGCATGAGAGACGAAATCCAACTGTCGGTGTAAGCCCACTCATCGGGGGAAAGGCTGTTAAGGGGCCAGCAGATCGCTTGATGCAGAAACTTGCTGGTGGGGGTACGCCCGCGGCTATCGCCGAGCGCTACGAAGGCTTTCTCACGCACCTGCTCATCGATGATCTCGACAGCGATGGGCTTGCCGCCCTGGAGCAAAGAGGCGTGAAGGCTGCTGCCACCGACATACTCATGCGCGATCGCGAGGCCCGCGAACACGTAGCCCGAGCCGCACTAGAGCTCGCCACAGCGCACTAGGTGCCGCGTATTCTCTGCCGATGCTCGCGATCGTCCCGGTCAACGATCCGCTCAGGGGGAAGCAAAGACTCTCGGGTCTCTTCCCCGATGACGTCCGCGCACAACTCGTGGAGGCAATGCTCCTCGATGTGCTTGACGCATGCGAACAGGCTTCGATGCTCGAGGATGTCTTGGTCCTGACACCGAACGCCGCGATTGCGCCGAGAGGGTGCTCCGTGATGCTCGACCCCGGCCAGGGACACGCGCACGCGATCGACGCCGCTCTCCGAAAGCAGAACGACGCGGCCGGCGTTCTCATACTCATGGCCGACTGTCCTCTCGTGACAGGCGAAGCACTCGATGAGCTGGCCAACGCCGCGACACCGCTTGCAATCGCACCAGCGCAGGACGGTGGCACGAACGCCCTCGCGATGAAACCAGGCAACCTGCTCCAGCCGGCCTTTGGGGTACCCGGTAGCAGTGCAGTAACGATGGCCACAGCGCGGGAACTCGGTATCCGACCAAAGCTCGTGCAGAACCTTGAGTTCGCGATCGATCTCGACGATTCTCGAGACATCGAGCGCATCATGGGCAACGGGGCCACAACGCGCACAGCGACCCTGCTCGCGCGCAGCGGGTTCGCCCTCGAGCCCACGCCCTAGCTCGCAGCCGGGTCGCCGGGCTCCTTGGTCGGGGTGCCCAACCAGCGCTCGCGGCCTATGTCGATCAGCCTGCGCAGGGCGTTCTGAGTCACGGTCGCATCGGGCCCAAGATCTGTATCGGGGAATGCATCCCGCGAGAGGTAGCTAAATGCACTCGCGCGCAGGTGAGCCGGACCAAGGTGCTGATAGGTCGAACCGCGCCAAGCACGCAATCCGGCAAGATCGATATGAGCGAGCACGAACTGTTCACCGCGGTGCAGCGTCTGAGACAGAACCCTGCCTTCCCAATCGAAGATCGCGCTTCCACCGTTGAACTGAAACGGAGTCAGATCACCACCCTGATTGACGTTGACGGTGTAGACGCAGTTCTCGAGAGAACGCACCTGTGGGACGATCGTGAGCCAGTTGGTAGGCGGCTCGGTTTGCCATGGACTGGGATATGCGTTGGCCAGCACGATGACCTCGGCTCCCTGCATGACGAGTTCGCGGTAGCTCTCGGGGAACAGCGCGTCGTAGCAAGTGAGGCAGCCGATCTTTCCGAGCGGCGTGTCTGCGACCGGAAAGAGCGGCTCGTCATACTCCTCGACGAGAGTCGGGCTCGCGAACGTCTCGATTGGAATCCAGTTGTGCACCTTCCGGTAGCGCAGGACGGGACCATCCGGACCGATCAGACACGCCGTGTTGAATACGAGACCCGGGTAGTCGGGTGCATCTTCTAGGAAGGTGCCTGTATGCAGATAGATGTCGTGCTTGGCGGCAACGTTGCTCAGGCGTTCGATCTCGGGGCCATCCGCTCGTATCAACACGTCAGCGGCGTCAAGATCGGCTCGCGAGTAGTACGGGATTCCCTGAAGGCAAAACTCGCACATTGCGATCAACTTGACCGGGAACCCCCAGTCGGCATACGCGATCATCGCTCGATCGATCAACTCGCTAGCGCGTGTGAGATTCGCATCGAGCGCCTCACGATTCTGCGCGCTTCCGAATGCCGTCTGGATGGCGACAACCGAGTAGCGATCGTACGCGATCTCCATACCCCTGACCCTACCCTGCCGCTAGCCTGTTCCACCACGCGCCGCTATCTGGAGGACAGCCTTGAGCGAGAGATACCCGCACCTGTTCAGCCCGCTTCAGATCGGGTCAATGACCGTAAGAAACCGGATCTTGCAGACGGCGCACGTAAAACTCTTCACGCACCGTGGCGTCGATTCGGCACGAAACGTCGCCTACCAGGTCGAAAGGGCCAAGGGTGGCGCGGGGCTCCTCATCACAGGGAACCGACAGATCCACCCAACCTCGACGACAGGCATGCCCAGGTTTTCGTTCGCTTTCCTCGACGAGGCGAACGAGGTCGACAAGCGCATGACCTCGGCTGTTCACAAGCACGGCGCATGCATCATCACGCAGATGAACCATTTTGGGATTCAGGCTCTCTCCGACGCGGCCGACGATTTCCGCGTTCTGTGGGGACCCTCGGCCGTCAAGTCACCGGCCTACGGTGAGACCGCCAAAGCCATGGAGATTGAGGACATCGAGGAGCTCAAGACCTGGTGGGCCGACGCGGCGCTCATGTGTCGCGAGAACGGGTTCGACGGCACCGAGGTGCACATCGCGCACAGCTACCTTCTGCACTCGTTTCTCACCCCGATTTACAACAAGCGCACAGACCAGTACGGCGGCTCCTTCGAGAACCGCCTGCGCCTGACCCGCGAGGTGATCGCGGCAATTCGAGAGAAGGTCGGACGTGACTGGGTCGTCGGTGTTCGAATCACCCTGAGCGACTTCATGCCAGGTGCTCTCACGTCCGGTGATGCAGTGAATACGGCACGAATGCTCGAGGAAGACGGACAGATCGACTACATCAACGTCTCCGCCGCGGGATACCACAACGTCCACATGGCGATTCAGCCCTCGGACGTGCCCGACGGCTACCTCGTCGATCTCGCCGCCGAAGTGAAGAGTGGCGTGTCGCTGCCGGTGTTCACGATCGGTGGCATCAAAGATCCGGAGCTTGCCGAATCGCTCCTTGCCGAGGGCAAGGCGGACATGGTCGCAATGACACGGGCGCAGATCGCAGACCCCGAGTTCGCCAACAAGGCTCGAGAAGGCCGCGAGGACGAGATCTATCACTGCATTCGCGGCAACCAGGGCTGCATTGGCCGCGTGTTCAAGGGCCTGCCGATCAACTGCACCGTCAACCCGGGAGCCGGCCGCGAGCAGAAGTTCGGAATGGGCACTCTCACGGCTGCCGAGTCACCCGAAAGTTGGCTTGTCGTCGGCGGCGGGCCGGGCGGCCTGAAAGCTGCCGAAACGCTGGCCAAACGAGGGCATACGGTCACCGTCTTTGAGAAGGAAGCTGACCTCGGTGGCCAGGTGAATCTGATCCTGAAGACACCCGGTCGCGATACATTCGAGTGGATCACGAAGGACCTCCGGCGACAACTCGAGCGGCTCGAGGTCGACGTTCGGCTCGGCAGGGAGGCCACGGCAGATGCCGTGCGCGCCTTCGGCGCAGACAACGTGATCCTCGCCACGGGCGCTGTCCCAAGCCGTACCGGCTTCTCGATCATCAATCCTCTCGTCGAAGAGCTTCCTGGCGTCGAGCTCGACAACGTCGTCCACGGCTGGGACGTGCTCAATGGAGCCGAGACGGGCGAGAGCGTGGTGGTGCTCGACGACGACGGCAACCGCGCCTCGGCCGGATTCGCAGAAGTTCTGCTCGACCAGGGCAAGCAGGTCAAGGTCGTCACCCGTCACAACGCACTGTTTCCGATGACGTTGTACGGGCTGGATCTACCTCACGTCTACAACCGCGTGATGACCAAGGGCATCGAGTACGAGCTCAACTGCTGGGCCAGCGCCTACGACGGCAGCACGCTGACCATCTTCAACCTCTACACGGGCCAGGAGTCGACCATCGAGGGTGTCGACAGCCTCGTTCTCGGAATCGGCCCCAGGGCGAACGATGCCCTCTACTTCGAGCTCAAGGGCACCATCGAGAACCTTCATCGCGTCGGAGACTGTGTGGCTCCGCGCAAGCTCGACCACGCGATCTATGAAGGCTACGTCGCAGGGCGAGAGCTCTGGGACGCCGACGAGCGCTACATCTACGAGGGTCAGCTCGAGGAAGACTGGGACTCGGTCAGGGTCTAGGAGAGCGCTTCGATGACCGCGTCGCCGAACTGAGCGGTCGTCGCAGTACCACCGAGATCGGGCGTTGGCGCTCGCTCGAGAGCAGTTGTGACAGCCCGGTCGACAGCCTCGGCCTGTTCGTGCTCGTCGAGACCATGCGCGAGCATCAACGAGACCGTTCGCAGCATCGCAGCCGGATTCGCGATGCCTTGACCTGCGATATCGGGAGCCGAACCATGCACGGGCTCAAAGATGCCGGGCCCGCTGTCGCCGAGGCTCGCTGACGCGGCAACCCCAAGGCCGCCAGTGATTGCAGCCGCCTCGTCCGACAGGATGTCGCCGAACATGTTGTCGCACACCATCACATCGAAACGCTGTGGAAACTGGACTAGCTGCATCGCAGCATTGTCGACGAGGATGTGCTCGAGCTCAACGTCTTCGAACTCGGCGGAGACCTCGGTTACAACGCGCCGCCACATACGCGACGTTTCGAGAACGTTCGCCTTGTCAACCGACGCGAGCTTACTACCGCGAGTCCGCGCAATCGCAAACGCTTGACGCGCAACGCGCTCAACCTCTGACGGGTGGTACTCGCACGTGTCGAAGACGGTGCCATCCTCGCGAGTGCCGCTCGCCCCGTAGTAGATACCGCTAACAAGTTCGCGGACGATCAACAGGTCGATATCGCCTTGCGCCGCGGGACGGAGATTGGCGTAGACATCGAGCTCACTTCGCAGCTTCATCAAGCCCTGCTCTGGCCGAACGGACGCTCCATCAAAGTCAGGATGGCCGATCGGTGCCTTCAGAACGGCGTCGGCGTCGCGACAGGCGACGAGCGTTTCATCTGGCAGCGCCTCGCCCGTTTCACGAAGCGCGCCCGCGCCAAAAGGTCGCTCGTCAACCTCGAGCTCGATCGGCAGAGCATCGAGCACTCGACGTGCCTGAGCGGCAACCTCGGGCCCGATGCAGTCGCCGGGCAGCAGAACGACGCGCGTGCCCACGCTAGGCCGGCGCCCCTACGCGACTCGGAACGCTGGCGACGTATTCGAGCGCATCCTCGAGCGAGACGACATCGCCGTATTTGGCCTGAATGTCGAAGAGGTTTGCTTCATGTGGCGCCTGCGCGCGGTCACCGACGCAGTCTCTGGGCACCATCGCAGGCCAACCGTTCTGCAGCAGGTCAACGGCGGTCGCGCGAACGCAGCCGCTGGTGGTAGCGCCGCAGAGAATGACGGTATCCACACCTTGCGATACGAGAACCGACGCGAGGTTCGTTCCGAAGAATCCGGATGCGCCCTTCTTCATGATGATGACCTCGTCGTCGCGAGGCTCCAACCGCGGATCGATCTCGACCCACTTCCCGTCGAGCTCGAGATCCATGAGGTTTGGAACCTTCTCGGTCCAGAGCCCTCCATCCTTGCCATGCGGAGCGAACCCAATCGTCGTGTAGACGATCGGTAGCCCCCTCTCACGGGCAGCATCGAGCAGCGTCTTGGTGGCCTCGCTCTCAGCCGTCATATCAGCGCCGAGCGAGCACTCGGGATCGGTGAATCCGCACGTGAAATCGATCACGAGAACTCCCGGCTTGGATCCCAGGGTGAACTTCTGCCCTAGGCCAGCTTGCTCATACACCTGTTTTGCGTCTTGGTCACTCACGTTGGAACCTCCCGATTCGAGACCGCTGAAGCACTTCTAGTCAATCACGTTCTACGCCGTCAGCGTGTCGCCGAACGTCGCACGCTTGACGAACTGGCCGGCGCCCGGCTTCGCGACGAGCTGATCGTCCTTGACGATCACCTGTCCCCGAACGGTGACGAGTTCAGGCGAGCCTTGCACCTCGGTGCCTTCAAACAGCGTGTAGTCGCTGTTCGAATGATGCGTCTCCGCCGAGATCGTCAGCTTCTTGTCGGCATCCCAGACCACGAGATCTGCGTCCGTGCCCACGGCGATCGTGCCCTTCTTCGGGTACATCCCGAAGAACTTCGCCGGAGCGGTGCAACAGAGTTCGACCAGGCGATTCATGGTTATTCGACCTTCGCGGACTCCAAAATGATGGAGCATGTGGAGGCGGTTCTCGATGCCGACGCCGCCGTTTGGAATCTTCGAGAAATCGTCTCTACCCAGCGTCTTCTGACCATCCCAGTTGAATGGGCAATGGTCTGTGGACACCGCCGAGAGCACACCCGAGCGCAGCGCGTGCCACAGCTTGTCCTGGTTCTCCTTCGGTCGCGGCGGAGGCGTGTAGACGTACTTGGCGCCTTCGAAGTTGGGCTTCTCGAGCGCGCTTTCGTCGATGAACAGGTACTGCGGGCACGTCTCGCCCCAGGTGTCCCAGTCGGCTTCGCGCGCCTTCGCGATTGGATCGATCGCCTCCTCACAGGAGACATGCACCACGTAGAGCGGAGCCCCCGCCGCATGCGCAAGCTGAACCGCGCGATTGGTCGCCTCGCCTTCCATGATCGGCGGACGCGTGCGCGCGTGCCAGACGGGATCAGTATTTCCCGCAGCAAGTGCCTCCTTGACAAGAACGTCGATCGCGTCGCCGTTCTCGGCGTGCACCATCACAAGCGCGCCCGTGTCAGAGGCGACGCGCATGACCCTGAACAACGTCTCGTCATCGACCATGACCGCGCCCTTGTAGGCCATGAACAGCTTGTAGCTCGTGACGCCTTCAGCGGGAATCTTGGCGAGATCCTCGAGCGTCCCGCCATCGTGCAGGTCGGTAAT
>JAUXJK010000243.1 GCA_030624785.1 Actinomycetes bacterium | reverse complement strand
GAGATTTCGGGCCTCGGCTACTACCCCAACAATCTCCACGCCGATCCGGCTCACCGACAGGCAGTGAACGAACACACCCGAAAGGTCATCCGCGCCGCCGAATGTCTCGGCGTAGGGGTCGTCAACACGTTCGTCGGCCGAGACAAGGACCGCGATCATCCAGGAAACATGGACGAGTTCCGCAAGGTCTGGCCTGCGCTTGTTTCGGAAGCCGAGTCCGCGAACGTCAAGATCGGAATCGAGAACTGCCCGATGATCTTCTCGCTCGACGAATGGCCTGGTGGCGTCAACCTCGCCTATTCCCCGGCAATCTGGCGCGAGATGTTCTCAGAGATCCCCTCCGAAAACTTCGGACTGAACTTCGACCCGAGCCACCTGATCTGGCAGATGATCGATGTGGAACGAGCCATCTACGAGTTCGCCGAGCGCATCGTGCACGTCCACGCAAAGGATCTGGAGATACAGAGAGACGGGCTCTACGAGCACGGAGTGATGTCACTCGGCATGGGCTGGCAGGTTCCTCGGCTGCCAGGGCTCGGCGAGGTGCGGTGGGATCGCTTCTTCGCCGCTCTGTACGCGAGCGGCTATGACGGGCCCGTCATCATCGAGCACGAGGACCGCAAGTTTGAAGGCAGCGAGGAGCTGATCATTCGCGGTTTCCACCTCGCCCGAGACGTCCTGTACCCGTACATAGTCTGATGCGAGACAGCCAGGAAGACAGATTGAACGCCCCAACGGATCTTGCTGGCGACGTCGCCATCGTGACCGGCGGCACGCAGGGAATCGGTCGTGCAGTAGCTGAAGAGCTCGTGAGACGAGGCGCCCGCGTGGCCGTCGGCAGTCGCGACGTCGAGCGCGCTCGAGGCGTCGCTACGGAGATCGGTGAAACGTGCCACGGCGTCGCCCTCGACGTGCAAAGTCGAGACTCGATCGACGCGGCCATCGCTGATGTCGTTGAGTCGATCGGGGACCCAACCATCCTCGTCAATAACGCCGGCGTCAATCGCATTGGGCCAGCCGAGTCGTATGACGAGGACGACTGGGCGTTCGTCATCGACGTTGACTTGACCGGCGTGTTTCGCTGCTGCCAGGCAGTCGGTACGCGCATGCTCGAGCGAGGACGCGGCACGATTGTCAACGTAACGTCGATCATCGGCACCGGACTCGGCGTCGCGGGCCGTGCAGCGTACGGAGCGAGCAAGGGAGGCGTGACCGGTCTCACCCAGGTGCTCGCGGTTGAGTGGGCCCCCCGCGGTGTTCGAGTCATGGCTGTCGCTCCAGGCCCCGTGCGCACGCCGATGGTCGAGCAGGCAATGGCAGAGGGCCTCGTCTCGGAGCAGGCCATCATCGACCGAACACCACTCGGTCGCGTCGCGATGCCCACAGACATTGCTCGAGCCGTCGCGCTTGTCTGCTCGCCGGAAGCCGCGTTCGTGACAGGACAGACCCTCGTTGTGGACGGCGGGTACACGACCATGGGTGCGGGCGCAGCAAAAGCACCGACTGAAGGAGAGTAGGTTCTTCGCGATGCCAGAGCTCTACGGGAGGTCATACGAGAGGGCAGATCTCCTCCGACACGTCGGTCGACTCGACCAGCTCGCCGGGGTCCGACTCGTCACGCTCGAAGATGGCGTCGAACGCGCGGTCCGAGCGCTCGAGTTCAGAACTGGCTCAGGTTTCGCCTTCGAGGTGATCGTTGATCGAGGCTTCGACATCGGGCGATGCGAACTACGTGGCACACCGCTTGCCTGGACATCGGCAGTCGGCTTTGCGGGCCCGTGGTTCTACGACTGGGAAGACCTCGGCTTCTTTCGCAACTGGGGAGGCGGCCTGCTCACGACGTGCGGACTCGATCACACCCTGTTCATGGCCGAGGACACAGCTGCCCAATATCACTACCCGCCGAAACAGTCGGAACAGTTCGGACTCCACGGCAGGGTCTCGAATCGCCCGGCTCGACTGGTCGGCTACGGCGAGCGCTGGGACGACGACATCTGCACCTTGTTTGCCGAGGGCGAAGTGTTGCAGGCATCTGTCTTCGGCGAGCAGCTCCTGCTGCGGCGACGGATCGAGAGCATCGTCGGCAGCTCGAATTTCACGATCCGGGACACCGTCGAGAACGTCGGCTTCGACCTCACCCCGCACATGCTTCTTTACCACGTCAACGCAGGCTTCCCGGTCGTCGACGAAGGTTCCGAGCTCTACGTTCCCGCCGTCGGCGTCGAGGCACGGGGTGACCACAGCGTTGAGGGCTATCGAACGATCACCTCTCCCGGGCGAGCGTTCGTCGAGCAGGTCTTCGAGCACGAGATTGCAGCCGAGCCCGAAGGGACGGTTCCCGTTGGCGTCGCGAACCATCGCCTGGGAGTCGGTCTCTACCAGGTCTTCCGACGCGATCAGCTGCCGCACCACTTCATGTGGCGCATGCTCGGCGAGGGCACGTACGCGGTTGGCATCGAGCCCTGCACGAACCGCGTCGCCGGACGACTCGATGCGCGCGAACGGGGTGAGCTGATCGAACTCGAACCAGGAGAGACCCGCGCGTACGAGCTCGAGCTCGGAGCGCTCGATGGAGGTCCGGAGATCGAGGCGTTCGCGCAACGCGTTGCTGCGCTCGTCACGTGACGGCCAGACAAGAACGCCGGCTGAAGGAGGCACTGTGAACGATCCGCTCGAAGGACGGGTCTGGCGATTCGGACAGGACCAGCCGAACCCAGCACTGTTCATCGACACTGCCCTCCCAGGAGGGGCACGGAATATCTGGAGCGTGATCGGCCAGAACGTGGGCGAGGACAGGAGCGTCGATCCACCGATAGCGCCGGACGAGTTCCACCTTGCGTTCATCGAGGCGGAGCCGGGCAACGGCTCTCACCTGCACACGCACACCACGGTGGAGGTCTTTATTCCTCTCTCCGGCCGCTGGGCATTGCCTTACGCGAGTACCGCCGACGGCGAGATTCAGGAGGTCGTTCTCGAGCGATGGGACGTGTGCTCGATTCCGCCCGACGTTTGGCGCGGCTTCCGAAATGCCGGCTCTGAGAAGGCCGAGCTGATGGTGATCGTTGGGGGCACGGACGCAGGTCGACTGACCTGGGCGCCATCGGTGATCGATGCGTCGGCGGAAGCTGGTCGCGTACTCGACGACCACGGATACATTTCCGACTGAGCGACAGACAACGACGCAGGAGGTAGACGTGTCTCAGGACGAACTCGCGCGGTTTCGACTCGACGGCAAAGTCGCGCTGATACCCGGCGGGACAGGCGGCATCGGGCTGCGCATGGGCGAGGCATTCGCACGCGTCGGCGCAAAGGTGGCGGTCGTCGGTCGAACGAAAGCCAAGCTGGAGCACGCGGCCGAGACGCTCGGCGCGACCGGTGCCGAGCACCTTGTGATCGCCGGCGACATGACAAGCAACGAAGACACTCAGTCGGCCGTCGACCAGACCGTCGAACAGCTTGGTGGGCTCGACGTGCTCGTCAACGCGGTCGGCGGTGGTGCCGGCGAGGCGCTGTACCCGGCTGAGTCGTACCCGCGGGACAAGTGGGATTGGATGATCAACCTCAATCTCACCGCAGTGCTGCTCCCCTCGCAGGCGGCGGCTCGGTCGATGATCGCGGCCGGCAACGGTGGCCGGATACTCAATATCTCGTCCGTTCGCGGCCAGCTCGCTATCCACGCTGACTACTCCGCGTACGTTGCGGCGAAGCATGCCGTCAACGGCCTCACGAAGCAGCACGCGACCGAGTGGGCGAAGCACGGGATCACGGTCAACGCGATCTCGCCCACGTTCACCCGCACCGATCAGGTCGCGAGCTTGCTCGAGACGCCAGGGTTCGAGGACGCGGTCGTCAGCCGAATCTCGCTCGGGCGGATTGGCGAGACCGACGACATGGTCGGGGCCGCCCTATTCTTTTGCTCGGACGCATCGTCGTTCGTCACGGGGCAGAACCTCGTGCTCGATGGCGGTCTGACGGCTTGCCAATGAACGGCACGAAGGGGGACAGATGACCCGCAAGGTGCTAGACGCGTTTCACGGCGATGGCGATTTTCCGATCGACTGGTTAGACGGAGAGGCGGAGCTCTTCTGGGTGCTCGACGATCTCCACTGTCCCAACCCTGTCAGCCCGTT
>JAUXJK010000338.1 GCA_030624785.1 Actinomycetes bacterium | reverse complement strand
GATTTTTGTAGGAACTGCGGTGCGACCTCGCGGTTCGGCCACTACGAGGTGGCGCGCAACCCCTACTCGGTGTCGCTGATCATTCTGCCGATTTCGCGCGCCGATACGTTCGGTTGGGTGTCGTCGGTACACAAACCGGACGGAAACGCTTCAGTCGGGTGACGTTCTACGCGGTGCTGGCACGTTCCGCGCGCAACACACGCGTAGCCTCTTCGTCGACGGTCATCGTCTCGGGCTCGATAACGACCCCGTAGTCGTCGAGCGCCTGTTGGAGCGTGTGGAAGCCATCGCGTAGATCGTCCAGCACCTGAGTCGGTGGCCGCTCGAGCGGGTCGCCGTAGCCGCCCGAACTAGGAACGACGATCTCGACACAGTCCCCGGCTGCCATTCGATAGTTCGTGAACTTCGACGGCCAATCTTCCTCGCCCGCTTCGTCCGGATTCTTGCGTGTCGATGCCAGGAGCCCCTCGTGCCCGCCGAAGATGCCCCACGGCGGATCGCCATAGAACCGCTCACCCTCGCTCGCGATGATCGTGTCAACGAGGAAGCGATTGACCCTGACCGTGCCGATGCCCCCGCGCCAGCGGCCTGGTGCTGCAGGATCGTCGCGTAGTTCGTAGCGTTCAGTTCGCATCGGGAAGCGCCATTCGAGCTCCTCGATCGGGTTGTTGCGGGTGTTCGCGACGAGTGAGTCGACCGAGTCCCAGCCGTCAGCGCCCATGCGTCCGCCATGTGATCCCTCGTTCACCTCGAGGTAGACCCAGTACTCGTCGTCTTCGGGATCGAACCCGCTGTAGGAGAAGAACGTCGTGGCTGCCGAGTTGCCGGCGGTGATCTTCTCGGGGATCACAGGCGCCAGGCCTCGCAGCGTGAAGTCGACCATCCGCTGGATCTGGCAGAACCGAGCCTTGGTTGCTCGCGGAAAGCGCGGGTTGAAGATCGAGCCTTCCGGGGCGATCACCTTGACGGGTCTGAGCATGCCCTCGTTCTGCGGCACGAAGACGTCGTGTGTCGCCTCGTCGAGGAAGATCGTCCGCACGATGTAGGTGGCGGCGCTCATGACGGCACCCATGTATGGCGAGTTGAACGCAGTCTCGGTCTCGCTGCTCGATCCAGTCGTGTCGATCGTCAGGGTGTCACCGTCGATGATCACCTTGACCTTGATCGGCAGCCGCGTTCCGTAGTTCTTCCCGTCGTCGTCCATCCAGCCGATCGGGACGTCGTACTCGCCGTCAGGAACCTTCGCAATCTCCTGTCTCAGCATGCGCTCGGAGTAGTCGAGCCAGGCGTTTGCGTTCTCGAGTACGACATCCTTGCCGTAGCGGCGGATCAGCTCGACGAAGCGCCGCTTGCCGCGCTCGCAGGCGGCGATCATCGCTTCGATGTCGCCCTTGTTGTGTGTGGGTGTGCGCACGTTCGTGAGCATCGAGCGCCACGCGGTGAACTGGCGCTCGCCCTTCGACGAGAGCTTGAGCGCGTCCCAGATCTGCCCTTCAGCCCACATGTCGACGAGGTCGATCGACATGCCTGGATACGCCCCGCCGATGTCGAGGAGATGCGCTGAGGCACCCGAGAACGCCACCAACTCGCCCTCCCAGAATATCGGCACCACGATGCCAATGTCTGGCGAGTGCGTCGCTCCCTTGTACGGGTGGTTGTGCGCGATCACGTCGCCGTCGTGGATGTCTTCGCCGAGCTCCTTGATCACGCCCTTGACGATCTTCGGCATGGCACCCATGAACATTGGAGTCGAGTCAGATTCGGCAAGCTCGTTCCCGTCGCAGTCGAAGATTCCGGCTCCAAGATCCTCCGACTCGCGGATGATCGAGCTGTAGGACATTCGGAAGAGGATGCTCGACATCTCCATGGCGATCGACTGGAAGGCGCCGCCAATCACCCGCATCAGCACGGGAGTTGCGAGGCCGACTCCGTGCTCACCCTGAGCCCGGTCATCTGGGCGGGTGCAGTCAATCACGATGTTTCCGTGACGATCGATCGCTGCGACGAGCGCCGGCGGGACGACGGTGGTCGAGTCGTACTGCTCGATGATCGCCGGACCGACGATCTCGTGCCCGGCGCTCAACTCGTCGCGGGCATAGAAGGGCGTCGGGAGTGTTCGGGGCTCGCCATCGATCTCAAAGACGACGTCTCGCGTGACGCTTGGAGTGGGCGTTCCCGAGGCCGCTTCGGTCTCGGGCCAGTCGAGGGGGGGAACGAGTCCGACGCCCATGACGCGCACATTGACGATCTGTACCTTGGCGTCGAAACGCTGTCCGTATTCACGTTCGTGCGCCTCGTGGAATGACTGCTCAGCGGCGGCGATCCATGCGTCGTCGATGGCGCCACCGGGCACCTCGCAGCGGACCTCGTAGCCCTGGCCCACGTATCGGCAGTCGGCCTGACGCGTGATGACGGCGCGATCGCCCGCGTAGCCGTCGCGGGTCAACTGCTCGCCCGCCTGGTGCTCGAGATCGACGAGTGTGTCCGTGAGGCCGCTGACATTCAATCGGTCGAGGCGCTCCATCACGGTTGCCACCAGCTCGTGCAACACATCGGTTGCGAGCAGGCCGGTCGCCGAGGTGATTCCCGGATGGGGTGGGATGAGGACGCGCGGAATGTCGAGTTCGAGGGCTATGTCGCACGCGAACAGTGGGCCAGCCCCTCCGGCGGCCACGAGCGTGAAGTCGCGCGGGTCATAGCCGCGGCGCACGGAGTTGAGCTCGATCGACTGCGTCATGCCGAACTTCTGCACCTGGAGAAGACCCAGCGCAGCTTCGGACGTCGAGATTCACAGCGGCTCGGCGACCGTTGCCAGGGCTTTCTCCGCTCGCTCGGCGCTCAGTGGCATCTGCCCGCCCAGTAGCCCTTCTTGCGGCAGGCGGCCGAGAAGTAGCTGGGCGTCGGTCGAGGTCGGTTCCTCGCCGCCGCGTCCGTAACAGGCCGGCCCGGGATCGGCACCGGCGCTCTGCGGACCCACGCGAAAGACGCCGCCCCGATCGACGTACGCGAT
>JAUXJK010000163.1 GCA_030624785.1 Actinomycetes bacterium | reverse complement strand
CGCTCGCGTTGAGTTCAATGATGACCCATACGGGATTCGAACCCGTGTTACCGGCGTGAGAGGCCAGCGTCCTAGGCCACTAGACGAATGGGCCTTGCCGCATGAGAATACCGAACGCTCTCGAGATTAGGAAAGTCGGACCCGCCTGGCACTGCGACGCGGACGGGACGAGGCGGAAGCAGACTGTCGAGCTTCCGCGGGCCTATACTCGCGCTTCGTCAGAGCCGTTTCCTAGGAGGAAAGATGGAGCAATTCGACGTTGTCATCGTCGGATCTGGGTCGAGCGGCGGCGTAGTGGCCTCTCGGTTGTCGGAGAACCCTGATCGTTCCGTTCTGTTGCTCGAAGCCGGGCCCGATTTCCCTGACGAGGAGGAACTCGAGCCGCTGTTCGTCGTGAGCGGTGGACAGGCCTGGTTCCCGGCCGGTATTCCCGAGATGGACTGGAACTACTGGAACGAACCTCTTTCGAACGGCCACCGCGTTCGGCTCGCTCGGGGCCGGCTCGTAGGCGGCTCATCCATGGTCAACGGCTGCGTCGCCGTGCGCGGTGCACCTTTCGACTACGACCGCTGGGCCGACTACGGCAACACCGGCTGGGCGTGGCGAGACGTTCTGCCCTACTTCCTTGAGATCGAGAACGACCTGGATTTCGGCAGCGATCCACTCCACAACGACGCTGGCCCAATTCCCATTCGTCGGTTCTGGGAAAGACATTGGGATCCGGTACATCACGCGTTCGTGGAGGCCTGCGTCGATATGGGCCTCGCCTACGAGCGAGACCTGAACAAGCCGGACGCAAGCGTCGGAACGGTTGGTCCCTGGCCGCACAACCGGCATCGAGAAATTCGCATGGGAACGCTCGTGACGTACATCCGCGAAGCACGCAAGCGACCCAACTTCACCCTCCGGGCGGACGCATTGGTCGATCGCGTCGTACTCGACGGAACAGCCGCCAAAGGCGTTGTGTACATCGACGCGAACGGAGACCGCAACGAGGTCTCCGCGGATCTCGTCGTCGTCGCGGCGGGAGCGTACTCAACACCGCCGCTTCTTCAGCGCTCCGGCATCGGCCGCCCCCACGAGCTCCGGGCAGCCGGCATCGAACCCCAGGTTGATCTGCCGGTCGGCCACGGCCTCCTCGACCACGCCAACTGCGCGTTCGTGGTCCACGCGCCGACGCTCGCCGAGCGTGTCGGTCGACTGTTCCTGACGAGCTGTCGCGGGCCGATTGGCCTACTCGGCGAACCCGAGTGGCAGACGTTTCCGGTACCACTCGATGAGCAGGACGGCACGGCCGCTCTGATCGTCTGTTTGAATCGCCAGGAGGCGGAAGGCTACGTCAGGGTTCAGAGCGCTGACCCGACGGTGGCGCCTCGAATCGACCATCGCTACGGCTCGGTCGAGCGCGATCTCGAGCGTTTCGAGCATGCCTGGGAGTTCTTCAGGGAGGCGATCACTCGACCCGCCTTTGCCAAACACGGCGCGCGCGAGCTGACCGCGGATGAGCAGCCGCGTGACATCGTTCTCAACCGGCTTCAAACTGCCCAGCATCCTGTGGGCTCATGCCGCATGGGTCCCGCGAGCGACGAGCGCACCGTCGTGAGCCCTGAGCTGCGGGTGCACGGCGTCGATGGACTCATGGTCGCAGACTCGAGCATCTTCCCCGACAACGTCATGAACAATACGAATCTCACGTGCTACGTGATCGGCGAGATCGCCGCGGACCTCGCCGAGGGCAGCCGACTCGCGCCGATAGAGGACGCTCGCTAGGCTTTTGAGCCTCCGCTAGGAGTCCTGCCCAAGCAGCTCGACCATGCGAGCGGCCGAGAACGCTCGCCATGCGATCTCCGGGTCAGCCTCGAGCGCGACGAGCACCTCTCGCAAAGAGTCGCGCTGCGCCGCGCGCGTGCGTATGCCTTCTAGCCCCTCCATGAGCAGCTTGCGACGAAACGGACTGTCGAGATCCTCGGCGATCGTTTCGACACCACGCCCAGCAAGATCGATCCCGCGCGTTGGATCTCCGCCGGCGGCAAGAACGAGGAGAGAGCGCTTGACCGCGCCTTGCAACTCGTCTTCATCGATTTCGATCCCCTGACCCGCAATAAGGGCAAGTGCGATGAACGCGTCACTGGGATGCTCTTCACCAACGTGCTCCCGCAGCGCGGCGTCGAACTGGTCGAGCCATGCGTCGTCGCTCATGATCGAGGCCTTCTGATCTCTGCTTCGGTACCTAGTGGCACGCGACTACCTCTCGACCTGCGAACCGCCGACGACGGCTTCCTCTCCCGAGGAGAACCGTACCCAGGCCTTGTGGGTTCCGTCGTAGTCCGGTCCCCATCTCAAGAGCGTCGCGTCTTCGCCACGCACGGTGCATGGCTCGTCGCTCGGGGCGTCAGCACCGCGCCAGACCCTGACGAACACGTTGTTCTCGTGTTCAGAGGCGATGGTCGAGGGCTCACAGTGACCCGGGTGTATTCGAGTTTCCGGTGGCAGCGTCATTAGACGATCCATGATCGAGACCCGGTGGCTATCGAAGATCGCTCCCCGCCCGCGCGTTCCACCCACCGTGCCCTTGAACAGACAGTCCGCGGTGAAGCAGTCCGTGTCATCGACGAGGTACGCGAGATGTCCCGGCGTATGACCGGGCGTCGCTATCGCCCGTATCTCAAGCTCACCCGATCGAACTGACTCGCCATCTTCAATGGTCTGGTCAGCGCTGAAACTGAGCTGCGCAGCCGACGTTGAGCTCGCGACCAATGGTACGTCGAACCGCTCACGCAGCTGTTCGACGTCGACGATGTGGTCGATGTCTTCATGAGTCAGCACGACGTGCGTAATCGTGATGTTGTCGCGCTCGACTCGATCCAGCAGCGGATTGATCTCGCCGTTTCCGTCCATCAAGACCCCGTGGCCTCCAACCTTGTCGGCGATCAGATAGGCGTTCGAGAGCCAGCCAGTGTGTTCGGTGCGGTCAATGATCATGGTGGCCTCCTAGGCGAAGTCGATCACGCTGCGGATCCCGTCCTGGGCCTCCATCAGCTCGAACCCGTGGTTGACATCGTCAAGCGCGAGCTTGTGCGAGACGAAGGAGTCGACGTCGATGTCGCCGGCGAGATAGCGCTCAACGAGCTGTGGTACCTCGTCGCGCCCTTTCACGCCGCCGAACGAGGAGCCGCATACCCGACGCCCTGTGATCAGGAAACGCGGAATGACATCCAGCGTCTCGCCCTTGCCGGCGACTCCGGCGACCGTGCACAGGCCCCACCCCATTCGTGCGGATTCAACAGCCTGGCGCATGACACCGACGTTGCCCGTTGCCTCGAACGTGAAGTCGGCCCCGAAGCCACCTGTTGTCTCCACAATGCGCTCCACAGCCCCGTCTCCACCGATCATCGTCTCGGTGGCGCCGTGGTGACGGGCAAGTTCGAGACGCTCTGCAGAGAGGTCAACGCAGATAATCCGATCGGCTTCCTGGAGACGGCACCCGACCACGGCGCCCAGGCCGACCATTCCCGCGCCGAAGACGACACACGTTGAGCCCGCGTCGACCTTGGCCGTATTGGTAGCCGCGCCGATTCCGGTCGTAAGACCACACGCGAAGAGGCACGCTCTGTCCAGCGGAGCCTCCGGAGTCACCTTTGCGAGCGCGATCTCGGGCATGACGGTGTACTCAGCAAACGTCGAGGTGCCCATGAAGTGACGCATTGGCTCGCTGTCTCGAGAAAGCCGCGCTGTACCGTCGGGCAGGTATCCCTGACCTTGCGGTTCACGTATCGCGAGACAGAGATTGGTACGTGAGCTCTCGCAGTGATCACATTCACGACTCTGCGCAGAGAAGAGCGTGACGACGTGGTCGCCTACGGCGAGGTCGCTCACTCCCTCCCCGATCGCCTCGACGACACCCGCGCCTTCGTGCCCAAGCACCGTGGGCGCATAGCCAGAGGGATCAGTACCCGAAGCCGTGTACAGATCGGTGTGGCAGACCCCGCACGCGACCAGGCGGACGAGCACCTCGCCGCCCTTGGGCTCAGCCAAGTCGACCTCCTGAACAACGAGCGGCTTGCCGAACTCCTCCAGCACCGCTGCGCGCATCTTCATGCGGAGCTCTCCTTCCCGGCGAGTTTGCGTGCGAGTCGGCGCATGCTAGCGCGAGCCAAGGGCACGGACTGCCCGTACATGCCGTGCGCTCGCCACGCTGTCTAGCCTCCCGGCAGGCAACTCAACGACGAACGCTTGCGAGGTCGCGAACACGCGCGTCTGCCACGCGGTAGCTGCGCCGGCGGGGACGGGCAACGGCAGGTACGGGAGATCGACTAGACGGGCATACCGTTTCGCGGCCTGCTCGCTTCCACCGCCTGCGCGAACATTGACCTCCGGCTGGTGAAACCAAATCGTGACGTCTGGACGGATGCGACGGACGATCCTCATGCCAACACGCGTCTCGGGCTCGGATGCGGCCCGAGCGCCAGGGTAATAGCGATCTCTGGGCCCACGAGGAGATGCCCACGTTCCAGGAAAGTTACGATTCAGATCGACCCCTTTTGCGTTCTGGCGTTGGCCGAGCGCCACGCCATCGGGGTTGAGAGTCGGCACGATCCAGAGATCGAATGACCGCGCGGGTGCTCGCCGGAGACGCTGAAGCACCGGAGCCGCAGCACACTCGTCACCGTGAATGCAGCCGATCACGAGAACGCGCGTCTTGGCTCGCAGGTTTCCCGCCGCGTGGAGCTTGATTGCTCGGCCCTGACGAGAGCGCCCAGCGACCACCGACGAGACGGTCAGGCTCCCTGCTGCAGCCATCACGTGCTCTTTCGTCTCGGCGGAGGCCTCGGCTCCAACCAGGGCAACCACGACGATTGCGCGCCCACCCTCGCGAAAACGCCACCTGTAGGCGCCTCTGTAGCACGGTGTAGCGTCTCGGACGCGCAGCGTGAATCGCTGCGGACGCCCTGGCAAGGCGCGAAGCTCGGTCCGAGTAGGGGAAAGGTGTTCGAGCACCCAAACCGCCGCGCCGCCGCGAGGAAGCGTGCGCAGCAGGGCCGGTGCAGAGCAGCGCAAGTCGCCCGGCTGTCGTTCGATACGACTCGTGGAAACGTGCAGTCGGTCAATGGTGTTTCCCGACGTATGCAGCGCGGAGCGCGAGCCGCTCCAGCCGCTGGGAATCTCGATCTGAATGCCGGCAAGCGGGTCATTGAGCTTCTTCGGACTGCCAGCGCTCGCGACCTGCTCCGCGCAGAGAGCCAGAAGCGCACACAGACCAGCGCACACCGAGCGGCCAAGAACGAGACCGCGAGGCCGCCTAGACACATTGATGCCGTCACTCATTCAAGGGATCCTTTGCCCGTCGATGTTGAGAGATTGTGAAGAGCGCGGCCATTGCACCGGCAATTTGGCCAACCACAAGT
>JAUXJK010000108.1 GCA_030624785.1 Actinomycetes bacterium | reverse complement strand
GGCGCAAGAGACGCGCGCAGCGGCGCCCCGTCAACAGACAGGTGCACGACGTCCCTAGCGCCCAAGGGCTCAATGAGATTGACCGTTGCATGCAGGGTCGCGTCGGCTGAGTCGGGCGGAACGAGCCGCAGCCTTTCGGGCCTGATGGCGACCGTCACCTTTCGGTCAGGGGCCAGACCAGCTTCGATGGCCGCCGTCCGGTCGCTTACATCAATGGTCGTGCCCGACGCACCGGACAGGGTGACGGTGCCGGTGCCGTTTTCGCCGCCGTATTCCCCTGGCAGGAAGTTCATCAGAACTGACCCAATGAACGTGGCGACGAAGAGATTGCTCGGCTTGTTGTAGAGCTCGTCGGGTGTCGCGTATTGCTGGAGTCTCCCAAGGTTCATCACCGCGATACGGTCGGCCATTCCCATCGCCTCGACCTGATCGTGAGTGACGTAGACCATGGTCTGACCAAGGTCGTGCTGAATGTGCTTCAGCTCCGCCCGCATGTACGCGCGAAAAGCAGCATCGAGATTGGAGAACGGCTCATCAAGCAGAAAGATCGACGGCTGCACGATCATGCTCCGCCCCAACGCGACCTTCTGCATGTCGTTGACGCTTAGCGCCGCCGCCTTCTTCTTGAGCGCATGCTCGATGCCAACGATCTTCGCGACGCGGACCACCTCCTGAACGACCTGGTCGGCGGAAGGTTTCGGCTTCATGACCTTTAGCCCGAACGCAATATTCTCGTACACCGTCATATGCGTGAAGATGGCGTAGTTCTGGAAGACGAATCCGACGCTTCGCTGCCCGGGGTCGACGTTGCTCATTGGGTGTTGATCGAAGTAGATCTCGCCCGTGGTCGGATGCTCAAGGCCCGAGATCATGTTCATCGTCGTCGTCTTGCCGCAACCGGACGGGCCGAGAAGAGCAACGAACGAGCCATCGTCGATCGTGAGGTTGAGCTCTTCGACGGCTTGCAGCTTGCCGAAGTGCTTGGTCAGCTTCTCTAGGCGAATCTCGGCCATAGCGCTACCGCTTGATCGCTCCGAAGGTCAGCCCGCGTACGAGATAGCGATTGATCGAGAGCCCGAACACGATCGGCGGGATCATCAATACGACAGCGAGGGCAGCCTGACTTCCGAACTCGCGGCCCTGAGCCCCCGACACAAGCGAGTTCAAGAAGACTGGAGCGGTCGTTGCTTCCTGCTGTGTAAGTACGAGCGCAATGATGAAGTCTGACCAGTTCAGAATGAAGACAAAGAGAGCAGTCGCGGCGATCCCTCCCTTCACTTGAGGCAAGACCACCTTGATGAATGCGCCCCACTGCGTGCAGCCATCGACGATCGCCGCTTCGGACAGCTCGCGCGGGACTTCCTGGAAAAAGCTACGCGTGAGCCAGACGACGAAGGGGAATGTGAGCGAGCCATAGATGATGATCAGTCCCAAACGTGTGTCCTGTAAGCCGAGGAACACCCACATGATCAAGATCGGGATGATGATCGCCACGGGCGGGAACATCCGCAACTGAAGGATCTGGAACGGCAGGAGGCGTCCTCCGGCCCGCCAGCGTGCTATTCCGTATGCGGCCAATATGCCGATGACCAGTGCAAACAGGGTGCCCCCGACCGCAGTGATCAGACTGTTGACGATTGAGGGCACGGCGTCCCGCGAACCTGTCGACGAGAATCCGCTCCGCTTCTCGAGCCCGAAGATGCTGCGGTAGTTGTCGAACGTAGGATTCTCTGGGACCCAGATCGTCCCGCCGCCTGGAGGGTTCCACTCCGCCTGCGGCTTGATCGACATGGTGGCTACCCAGTAGATCGGGAACATGAAGAACCCGGCGATGACCAGGATCGCGAACCACTTGCCGGTCTGACGCACCCGCCGGGCGTTCGCCGAAGCGATCTTCGGCTCCGCGCGCTCGGCAGCTACCAGGGGCGACGCTGATCGGGCTGCGTCGGTGGTGCCTTCCATCAGCTGCCCGCTCGCTCGCTGGGAATCGACGTCGGCCCTTGGTCGTCGTCACCGAGTGCGGATTCGACCATCATCTCCTCGAGCGTCTCCTCCTGACCCCGTTCGATCGGTCGAATGGCAAAGATCGCCAGAACGCTGACGAAGATCAGAATCAAGATCGCGGCGGCGGAGGCAAAACCCCAGCGAGCGTTCTGGAACACCTCGCGGAACAGGTACACCGAGATGGTCGTGCTTGCCTCGCCAGGCCCACCGCGCGTCAACAGCCACGACTGGTCGAAAAGCTTGAGCGTCTCCATTGCGCGAATGATGATCGCAATCAAGATCACTGGTTTCAACATCGGAACCATGATGTAGCGAAGCCGGTAGTAGAAACCAGCACCGAGCACGCGTGCCTGATTGAGCTGATCTTCGGGCACCGCAACGAGCCCCGCCAGCAGAATCAAGAACATCAACGGTGTCCACTGCCAGATGTCCACCATCATCACAGACCATGGAGCAATGCTCGGATCCTGAAGCCAGCCGATCCTGACTTCTCCTGGCAAGACGATGCTCAAGGCATCGTTTACGGGGCCATCGCGCTGAAGGAGCATGAAGAAGATGAAGCCAGAGACGGCCGGCACAACCATCATCGGCATGAGGAAGATCACGGTGAGAATGCCGCGGCCGCGGAAGTTCTCGACAAAGAGCAGGCCAAGCACGAGTCCGAGGATGAACTCGACGGTCACGGCCACTCCCGTGATCAGAACGGTGCGCCAGATGGCGAGCCAGAACGACGTCTCGTTTAGGGCTGCCCAGTACTGGTCGAACCACACCCACGACTTGTAGGCCTCCCACCACTGGTCTCCGGTGACCGGACTCCACTCGGTGAAGCCGATGTAGATCGCTACGGAAGCTGGAAAGAGAATGATGAAAGCGAGTACGAGTCGACTCGGCGTGATCAGCGTACCGGCGGTCGCCTTTTCTGACCGTGCGAAAGTCGACAGGCGCCCCTTCGCGGGCGCCTGCCGACCTGTCTCTGTCGAGCCTGCTTCCATCGCGGGCGGTGCGCGCTCGCGCTAGGCCGTTACGACGTCGTCCGGTGGTGTCTGTGTGGCGGTCGGCCAGACCCCGCGCGTTGCGGCGATCGATGCGGCCTGCTCTGCGACGCCAAGTCGCTCGGTGATCTGGTCCCACTCGTTCGACGCGTCCATGATCGCCTGCTCCGCCGTCTTCTGGCCTGTTAGTGCGTTCGCGAGCTCGATGTCGAGTGCGTTCGTGTACTCGCCGGCGCCTCGGTGCGTGATGAGTGGCGCGGTGAACGGGATGATGTCCTTCAGCACCTGGCCCGACTGCTCGCCACGCTCGTTTAGTGAGCCTCGGCTGTAGCTGTCGACCGTTGCCTGATCGTTGAACGAGTAGGTGTGGTGGGGATCCATGAAGCCGGCAGGGTTTGCCGTGATCCATGTGTAGATGCGTGCTCCACCCGCCCACTGCAGGAACAGGTAGGCCGGCTCTTGCCGGGCTGCGTCCGCGAATCCGTTGACGCCCCACGCGATGTTGAAGAACAGGACAGGACGGCGGATGAGCTCGCCATCGACGACCCTGCCCGGGGTGAGATCGGTCGCGATGTACTGCCCGAAACCGTTCAGGTCGAGGTCGGGGTTGCCCGGCATGATCTTGGTGATGTTCGGGAAGCTGTTGCCCATCACGGCGTTGCCAGCGCCCATTGCGCTGTACTGGTCGATCCAGATGTCCGTGAGAGCGTTTGGACCGCCCCACTCCAACGCCTTGACGTGCTCTTCAGCGGCCCTGACACCGGCGTCCGTGCCGATGTTCGAGGAGCCGTCGTCGTTGAAGTAGTACGCATCGGGATTGGCCGAACTCACGAACCGCTGCTGCCAGTTCACGACCTGCCAGAACGGCGCGTGTGTCGCGACATCGCCGAACAGCGGCGTGTCGGCGTCCTTGCGCGTGAAGAACTCCGCAACCTGCGCATGCTCCTCCCAGGTGACCGGGAAGCGCAGTGCACGGCCGTAGGTGTCCTCGAAGTTCCCCTGCTCCGTTGCGTCCTCGAACAAGTCCGCCCGGTACGCATATGGCTGGGTGTCGTTGTCGAAGGCAACAACGTATGTCGAGCCTTCGAACGTGTTGAACAGGTTGACCACCTGCTGGCCACCCTCGTAGCCGAACTCTGAGTCAGACCAGCTCGGCTGATGCGTCGCAACGAACTCGTCCAGGTTTAGCAGCAGGCCACCCGTCGCCAGGTCGCCGATGTCCGACGACGCCGTCTGCACGAGGTCGAAGCTGCCGTTCTGCGTCGAGAGGTTCTGCAGGTTGTCGGAGAAGTTCGTCTCCGGCGTCGTCTCGACCGCGATGTCGATGGGAATCCCGCCGGTCTCTTCCTCGAACAACTGGGCGAGCGAGGGCGCGCCCTCCGGATTCGGAACGTCGACGTGGCCACGAGCGCCACCGAGCACCTGCATCTTGATCGAATCAGGCGCGGTGCCGTCTTGCACGGCCTGTCGGAGCGCCTGCATGGCCCGACCTTCTTCTGAGTCGAACTCGTACTGGTAGTTCTCTGCTCCCTCGAATCCTGTCGGGCCTCCCCACTTCCCTTCAGCAAGCCCGTCCTTCAGAGGCGCCTCGTCGGACGTGGCGGGAGGCGCAGCAGGTTCTTCGGGCGGGGCGTCCGGTGGTGCTGGTGCCGCTGGCTCCTCCGCTGGCGGCTCTGCCGGCGCTGGCTCCTCCGCTGGCGGCTCTGCTGGCGCTGGCGCCGGCTCGGACGATGAGTCATCGTCATCACCGCCACAAGCGGCAAGAATCGCAGTGAGGCCGACTGCGCCGGCCCCTGCGACGAACTGCTTGCGATTCAACGATTTCGCAAGAACTCCCTCCTCCGGGAGTGCATCAGCGATCCTCTTCAAACGTTTCTGCATGTCCTCACCTTCCGTACCGAGGCCGATATTGGGATCAACATCACCATTTGATCTCCATCTTCTGTTTCTTCTTGAAAACGATTTCTATCCGACCGTAGCGAGAGTTACGACCGGCGATTGCGGCACTAATATCAGGGCTACCAGCTGTTGTCCAGTCAGAGCGGGGATTTCGACTACACCGTCTTGCACGACTATGACGCTCCAATGCCAGACTTGTTAGCGAAGAAATCGGCCCTACAGGTCGCCGTAGTAGGGCATTGCGAATGGGCCGACGTTCTCCACGTCGAGCGCATACCTCGCGCCGGCGAGTGGATCGAAACGACGTCTCTGCGTTCCGAGCCGGCCGGCGCCGGTGCAGCGGCAGCTCGGCAACTTGCAAAGCTTGGCAGCCGCACCGCCTTCTTCACCGCCCTCACTGACGACGAGCTGAGCCGGCGTTCGGTGGCTGAGCTCAACGCGTGCGGCGTCGAGGTACATGGGATCGAACAGGCCGGCGTCCCGCAGCGCAGAGCGGTGGTGATCGTCGACGCACACGCCGAGCGGACAATTCTCATTCACGGCCAGAAACTCTGTCCCCGCGGGCACGATGAGCTCCCATGGAAAACGCTCGACAGCTATGACGGAGCGTGCTTCGTGTGCGGGGACGCGGCTGCAGTGACCGAGGCTCGCCGGGCCCGCGTGCTGGTGGCAACGGCGCGTTGGCTGCCCGTCTTGCAGCAGGCTCGAGTCAGGCTCGACGCTCTTGTTCGAAGCGAGACTGACCCGAATGAGCGCTACTCGGCAGGCGACCTCGACCCGCCACCCAAACTGCTCGTTACGACGGCAGGCGCAGCCGGTGGGGCATACGCAGTTGAGGGACAGCCGGAGCGTCGATTCGCGCCAGCGCCGACCGCCACGACGCCAGTGGACAGCTACGGCGCGGGCGACAGCTTCCTTGCGGGCCTGACGTTCGGCCTCGCCCGCGGCGACACCGCCGAGGAGGCGCTCGAGCTTGCGGCCCGCTGTGGAGCCGCGGTCGTGACATCGCCGGGAATCTCAGGCCAGCTCGAAGCCGACCGAGACGCGTCGCAGCGGTAGCGGAAATACTCTGAGAGTTCAAGAGCGGCCTCGAATGCGCGTTCTGAGTGAAATCGATTTCTACGAGGTCACACTTAGAGCCAGGTTGCGATATAACTGCGCCGCGTGAGGGCCGACGCAACGTGAGCAGACTGAGCTAGCGGAATGGCCTGGGACTCTGTCCACCTGTTCGAGTGCCCGACTCGCGTGTTCTACGGCGCGGGAGCAGCTCAGGAGGTCGGTGTGCGACTGCAGGAGCTCGGCGCCTCAAGGCCCCTTCTGGTGACAGATCAGGGACTGCGCCGCGCAGGATCAGTCGATCACGTTGCGGAGCATGCGCATGGGGCAGGAATCGATGTCGTCGTGTACGACGAGACCGCCACGAACCCGACGACGACGAACCTCGAGGAGATTCGCGAACTGTACGCGTCGAACAACTGCGACAGTCTGATCGGACTCGGCGGGGGTTCTTCGATGGACGCTGCGAAGGCCGCGAGCGCTCTGATCGAGAATGGCGGCTCGATCTGGGACTATCGTGGCAAGGATCTCGTGCCGCGGCCAGGCCCGCCCGTTGTGTGCCTACCGACGACGTGTGGCACCGGTGCTGACGTGACATTCGTGGTGGTGATCACCGACCCCACCGAGCACTTTAAGGTGGTCTGTGCAGCGCGTAACCTCGCGGCCCGCGTCGCCATCGTCGACCCCACTTTGGTCATGTCCGCGCCTGCCGAGGTTATCGCGGCAACGGGCGTCGATGCGCTTGCCCATGCAACGGAGTCCTACGTGAACACTGGGTCAGACCCTGTTCTTGACGCGTTGAACATCAGGGCGATTACGATGATCGGACGTTCGCTGCGCGCTGCCGTTAAGAACAAGGACGCCGACGCGATTGCCGAGATGGCCCTCTCGAGCACCATTACCGGCATCGCGTTCAACATGAACGCCAACGCGATCGTCCTTGCTGCCTCAACTCCCGTCACGGCCCACTACAACGTTCCACACG
>JAUXJK010000281.1 GCA_030624785.1 Actinomycetes bacterium | reverse complement strand
CTCGATGTTCTCACCTACTTGTCGAGAGGCTTCGCGTCGGCCTCATCGCTTCGGCCGCTCCCGGCGAGTAGCGTCGGCATTGGCGATCCTGCCCGTCGTTCTCCTGGCGGTGGTGGCCGGTGGTGGAAGCGATCGTGGTCAGGACTCTGCGACCGAGACGACGGGCAGGATCGCGCTCGTCGCGACGACAACCGTTCTTGGCGACATCACCGAGAATGTGGCTTGCGGCGCTGCGAATGTCGAAACGCTGATGTCCCCCGGGCAGGATCCGCACGCGTTCGAGCTCTCCGCGAGACAGGCGGTCGATCTGGCGGACGCTGATCTTGTGGTGGCGAACGGCCTCGGTCTAGAGCAGGGCTTTCTCGACGTGCTGCTCGAGGCGCGCGACACGGGTACACCGGTTCTGTTCGTCGGCGAGGGTGTCGATCCAATCGCGTACGGAGGAGCGAGCGATCACACCGAGGAGGAATCTGGCAAACAGGCGACTCTCGATCCACACGTGTGGATGGATCCGCTACGGATGGCCGAAGGTGCTCGGATCATCGGTGCCGAGCTGGCCAGGCTTGCGGCAGGCGAGGGCGCGTCCTTGTGCGCGGACGCCTACGTCGAGGCGCTGGTGGCGCTCGACACGGAAGTCGTCACGACTCTCGGCGCCATTTCGTCCGATTCTCGAAAGCTGGTCGCAAATCACGAAGCGCTCGGCTACTTCGCCGAACGCTACGGCTTCGAGCTTGTCGGCGTCGTCATTCCCAACGGCTCCACGCTCGCCGAGCCTTCAGCGAGTGACATCGTCGAGCTCGTCGACGCGATCGAACGAGAGAACGTGCCGGCGATCTTCGCAGAGAGCACGGCCAATCCCAATCTCGCCGAGACGGTGGCGAGTGAGACCGGGAGAGATGTCGAGATCGTCTCTCTCTACACGGGCTCGCTCGGTGATGACGACTCGGGCGCTGCGACGTACGTTGAGCTGATCAGAACGAACGCCGAGCGCATCGCGGAGGCACTCACCGGTTGACCGTCACGGTGTGCCGAGCCTCTACGCTTTGTCCTTGACCCAGCGCGCTAGCGCGCTCAGGAGCGAGGACGGACTGTCCCAGGCGCTGACAATGTCGTCGGCGGTGGCGTTGACGCCAAACATCAGCTGCATCGAGTCGAGCGTCACGTCGTGCACGGTCTTGCTCGCGCCACCGGCGAGGTCTGCGCCGAAGACCACGTAGTACCCGTTGAAATAGGCGTGCCTGGCAGTTGAGTCGACGCAGCCCTGAACCGCTACTCCGGTCAGGATGACGGTGCGTATCCCGCGAGCCTTCAGGAGCAGGTCGAGCTCAGTGTCATACAGCGCGTCGAAGCGGTGCTTCACGACGAGTGGTTCTCCGTCTCGCGGCTCGAGGCCATCGTGGAACTCGATTCCGACCGTGCCCGACTGGCAGTAGCGACCGATGCCGTGGCGGTGCAGGCGCTCGTGCATCGGGTCGTTCATGTACTCGCCGTCGTAGTTGGCCATCACGTGAATGATCGGGACATCCCGCTCTCGCGCCCGCTCGAGAAACGAGAGCAGTCGCGTGGCGAGATCGTCGAGCGCCGCGACGTCGAGCTGGCCGAGCTTGTCCCAGAAACAGCCCGCGGTCGTGAAGTCCTTCTGCATGTCGATCACCACGATCGCGCAGTGTTGAGGGTCGACCTTCTCAGACAGCGTTGTCAGGATCTGTCGTCCATCGATCTCGATCATCTCTTGGCCCTCCGGGACGATGTCGTGGGATTCATGCCAGGCAGAGCCAACGCTACCCGAGCTAGCTCGCGCTGCTCATGTACTGGCGAATCGCGTTCAGCATGACCTCGACGGCCACAGCCGCATCAGCGAGATCGGCGAGCTCGTCGGGGGAATGACTGACACCGTCTTTGCACGGTATGAAAACCATTGCACTCGGCACGTGCGGCGCGATCAGCTGGGTGTCGTGCCCTCCGCCCGAATGCATGAGCGGGAACGGGTGCTCGCTATCGTTGCCAGCTTGCTCAAGCGCACCGACGACGCGTTCACTCAAGACGGTGGCTTCTGTCAGCGTCTGAATTGACGAGTCGACGCTCACCTCACGCGCGGCTCCGACACGCTCCGCGAACCCGATGATGTGGGCGATGATCTCCTCGTAGACCGTCTTCTCGACGCTGCGTATGTCGAGACCGAGCTTCACGTCTCCAGGGATCACGTTGTTGAGCCCAGGCAGGAACTGACCGACGCCCGCAGTTCCTACCGTTGGGACAGTCTGTGTGTTGACGATGCGCTCCAGCTCGATGATCGTTTCGGCTGCTGCGAGACCCGCGTCGGCACGGTCTTGCATCGCGGTTCCCCCGGCATGGTCAGCGCGGCCATGGAAGACCAGGTCAACCCAGTTGACACCGACGATCGCATTGACGATGCCGAAATGCATCCCGCCGTCCTGCAGGACGAGGCCCTGTTCGATGTGGAGTTCAATCCAGCCGGCAAGCCCGTCGAGCGCGTCCTTGCATTCGCGCCAGCGTGACGGGTCATGGCCAGCATCTTCCGCGTGCTCCCAGAAAGTGCGCCCGTCGTCGACCGCGCGGTAGTCGTTCCTGAGAGCATCCTCAGATACCTGCCCCGTCATGATGCGGCTGCCGAGAACTCCCTGACCGAATGCGGAGGCCTCCTCCTCGATGAACGACATGAGCTGAAGCGGCAGGTCGAGGTCCAGTTCCGTGTTGAGGCGACAGATCTCGAGGGCGGCGATGACACCAAGCGTGCCGTCGTACTTGCCACCGTTTCGGTTGGAGTCATGGTGTGAGCCGACGCCGAAGGCAGGATCGCCCTTCGGCTTGTTGCGGGCGATCAGGTTCCCGACTGGATCCTCCCACGCGTCGAAGCCGATCGCCTCGAGCTCGCGCACGAAGTAGTTCGTTGTGTTCTGAAACTCCGGCACGTACGCGTATCTGGAGATCGCGTCACTCGAGTTCGTGTACTGCGGACCGCCAAGGGTCTCGACGTCTTGCTCCATGCGAGCTGCGCTCTTGGCGAGATCGATTGAGATGCTGTCGTTGGCCATGGTCTCCCTTCGCGTCGGCCAGGCGAGCCTATATCGAGTCGAACCGCTCACGCGTGCGCCACACCAGGGCCACTCCAGCGTGATGAACGAGCTCGGCTAGGCTGCCAGCTCCGCCACGTCGAGACGAGAGGACTCCATGGAGCAGCCTGCGACGACAGAGGGGCTCGAAGCCGCGTTTCAGGAATGGGCGAGGACACTCAACGCGGGCGAGCTCGATCGCCACTACGCGTTCTACGATCCCGACGCCGAGATCCTCGATGAGGACTATCCGTGGCGCATGAACAAGGAAGACTTCATCGACCACATCGGCTTCCACGCGACGGGCGGGGGGAACGGCATGTGGGAGTTCTTTCAGTGGATCCCGCGCGAGGTCAACGTGAAGACGTGGGGCACAACCGGTCATGTGAGCGGGTTCTCGACCTTCCGCGGCAAGCCGCGGGACGCCGGTTTCCGCCAGCGTTTCATGGGTTTTACGCTGACTCTGCGCCACGCGGAAGGTCGCTGGCAGGTCGTGTCATGGCACCAGAGCGTGCTGCTCGGGCGCATCCAGGGCGCCTCTCCAAGCTAGTGAAGGCGCGGCACAAGGCGACTCCTATCCCGTAGGTGCGAGGAAACCATGACGGAGCTCACGAATGTATGGGCGCCGCTTGAGATCGG
>JAUXJK010000069.1 GCA_030624785.1 Actinomycetes bacterium | reverse complement strand
TCCTGCTCCCGACGGCAGGACTCGGTGTTGGCGCGGCGCTGGCCGCCGCCGACGCGGCAGGCGCGATGGATCTACCAAACTGGCAGCCTCTCGTGATCGGCGTCTCGTCTCTGACAGCCCTCGTCGCCATGCGGATCGCGTACACGCCGGCTATCCGCCTTTTCGAACTCCGCGGAGTTTGGGCGTGGGCCCGTCCCCTCGCCGGCACCGTCTATGGCCTCGCGACCCTCGACTCCGCGCGGATGCATCTCGCTGGACGATCCCGCCGCTGGTGAAGCGCGGCATGCTATCGCGGACGGCGTGAATCTACTGAATCAGCGTGAGAAGCTTGAACATCGGTAGGTACATCGAGATGATGATGAGGCCTACCATCAGGCCGACGCCAATCATCATCACAGGCTCGATGATCGAGGTGAGCGAGTTGATCGACGTATCCACCTCATCCTCGTAAAAATCAGCGACCTTTCCAAGCATCTTCTCAAGCTCACCGGTCTCCTCGCCCACGCGGACCATGTGGCTGATCATCGGGGGAAAGACATCCGCTTCTTCGAGCGGAATAGCTATTGGGACACCCTGCTGAACCTTCTCGGCGACGTCCTTCACGGCGTCCTCAATGAGGCTGTTGCCCGACGTCGCCCCCGTGATCTCCAGGGCCTTGATGATGTCGACGCCCGCACCGATCAAGCTCGCGAGCGTTCGGCTGAACCGCGCCATGCCGACCTTCAGCACGACCTGGCCAATGCCCATGGGAAGGCTAATTCTGAAGCGATCCCAATGGCGGCGACCATCTTCAGTTCGCTTGTAGCGCATGAGCCCGTAGATGGCGGCGCCAATCACCGGAAAAATGATGTAGAAGTACGCCTTGAGCGCGTCGGAAGCCGCAACCACAATCTTCGTGAGCGTCGGAAGATCGCCACCTAGTTCCTTGAAAAGATCGACAAAGATCGGGACGAGGAACATCAACATTCCGACCAACACGAGTGTGGCGAACACCAGAACTGCTGTCGGGTAGATCATTGCGCTCTTCACCTTGCGCTTGATCGACGTTTCCTTCTCGATCTGGAACGCAACGCGATCGAGCACGATGTCGAGAATCCCTGCCGCCTCGCCGGCCTCGACCATCGAGATGTAGAGGCGCGAGAAGATCCGCGGGTGTCGGGCCATTCCCTCTGACAGCAACATGCCACCTTCGACGTCTGAGCGGAGCTCGCCGATCACGAGTCCGAGATTGTCGTCCTCGGTCTGCTCCTCAAGAATGGCGAGGGCGGTCACGACGTTCAATCCAGCCTCGATCATCGTCGCGAACTGTCGCGAGAAAATCTGAAGAGACTTCGGCTTGACCTTCTTCGCGCCCGTATCGGCAGTCTGCTGCTCGGCAACCGACTGTTCAACGAGCTGAACCGGGAGCAGACCGCGACTACGGAGTTGCTCGCGGGCGGCCGTGACATCGCCCGCCGATAGCTCCCCAGACTGCTCCAGGCCAGATGAGTTCACCGCGGTATACGAGAAGGCTGCCACGGACTAAGCATCGGCTCAGGATCGACGGATCTCTATCACCCTTTCGGAGCTTGCTCGAGCCTTCTCTCTTGACGAAGATCAGGTCATGACTGCGTTCTCGCGATCTCCGCGCGCTCACGCGCGCAGGCGCCACCACGAGTCCGGTTTCGGCATGGTTGAACTGCTGATTGCCATGACCGTGATGGCGATCGGGCTACTCGCAGTTTTCGCGATGTTCGAGTCGAGCATCCTCTCGATAACTCGCGCCAGCACAACCTCGACCACGTCCGCGCTCGCCGACGCCGAGATGGAGAACTATCGAGCGATCCGGCACGAAGTCATCGGAATCGACGAAGCCGATATTGCCGGCGTCGACGGCACATACACAGGTGACAGCGCCTACGAATCGAATGCGGCTGACCGCGAGCACGTCCTGACGTGTGCAAGCAATCCTGCGCCGTGCACAGACACGTTGCCGACGCAGAACCTCATAGGGGCCGACGGGAAGCAATATCGCGTCGACACCTACATCGTCAACCAGCAGGTCAACGGCGGCATTGGCCGCGACGTAAAGCTCGTCACGATCGTCGTACGCGACGGTTCCGACCCGAGTAAGGAGTGGGCCCGAGTCGCGTCGTCGTTCGACGAGTCGACCGGCTTCTAGACTCCGCGAGCCGGTTCGGGTTCCGCCCTGCCGACAGCATTCATTGATGTTCGCGACATGGGTGAGCCGGGACACGTACGCGGGTCAGGCTCCTGCCCGCACTGCGCCCACAGACGAGCCATCGCACGCTCCACGGCGGGCGCCTGAATAGAGGAAGCCGCTGCGCAGCTCAACAGCTCGCCCGACAACGGCCAGGACGGTTGGGACGGTCGCGACGGCCAAGACGGCCACCACGGCTATGACGGCTATGACGGCTAGATCGGTCGCGACGCCCTAGCTACGAGTGCAACAGGAGCGGCCAAGCCCGTCGCGGGTCGGGATGCCTCAGTCAGGCCTCTCGACGCATCGCGATCGCGAACGCTGGCAAAGGGGGCGCGTCTGGGTCGAGAGACTAGCCGTCGAGCCGCTGGGCTCAGGCTGCCGGATCCGCTGGAGCGGATTCGATCGCGCCGGCGTCACCGGCGATCTGTACGAGCCGAATCGTGTAGCGGAAGCCGTCCGGCTGACTGACGAGCGTTATCGACTTGCCCACTTCGAGGTCGAGCGTATCGATACCGCTCGAAAACGATCCTTCGAGTAGACCAAACTCGATCGAGGCCGTTCCCTGAATCTCTGTCAGCTTGAAAGCAGGCTCATCCGCAGGGAATCCTCCGTCGAGTTCCACAACTTCCTGTTCGCCGTTGATCTCGAGAATCGCGAGGCCGATCACCAACGTGTTGTCGCCGCTTCCTGGTTCGCCTTCGCCCTCTTCCGAAGCTTCGGGATCGACGGCTTCGGCCTCCGCCTCAGCCGGGGCCGGCTCGACGAGCTGAACGAACGGATCGTCGCCGACAAACGTGCTGAAGGAGACGAGCTCGGTCGCATCGACTTCCGCCAACGGATCGCTGTTGGGCACCTCGCTCAGACGCGTGCTCGACGGAGCCGCGATCACGTCAGGCAGCCCGCCGAGGTCGTCGACAGAAACTTCTACCGTGCCAGACGCGGGCACCTCGCCCTCAGCTGGGGGAGCGCCGCCTTCTGGCTCCGCAGTCGAAGTCGCGGTCGTTTCTGCGGGATCAGCTTCCTCGTCGCCACCGAGCAATTTGGAGCCCTGGAAGACGACTAGAAGCAGAAGAACTGGCGCGAGAATAATCAGCATCTTGCGCTGCTTTGCCTTTTTCTGGGCGTCGCGCAGCTCCTTGCCGGAGAGCTTCTTCTTGGACTTGGTAGCCATCTAGGATGCCCCGCTCTCGTCACTCGACTCAGGGAGCTGCGGTACCTCGCCGGTCTCGCTGGTTTCGCCCGTCCCGCTCTCGAAGGTCTCCGTCGGCGTTTCGGCTGACGCCTCGGCCGGTAGGCCAAGAAGATCGGCCTCTTCAAGCGAGCCGAAGCGATACGCGGACACTGTCAGGAGTGCCTCTACAGCAGGAAAGCCCGAGGAACTCTGATGGATATCAAACTGATCGATCGTGAACAGACGGCCGGTTGCCTGCAGGCGACCCTCCCGAACTCGAACGAGATTCCGCAGCTCGAACAGCAACTCGTTCAGATCGAAGTAGCTGCCGACGAAGGTCAACTGGATCGGCTGCCGCACGTAGCCGCCACTATCGACGGGCTCAAGCGGCTGGATCGAGAGAAACTCGACTCCCGCACCCGCTGCGATCGCATCGAACTCGACCAGAATTCCAGCAACGTCTGAGTCCTCGGGCATGGCCTTGGCCAGCCGCACGAGATCGGCGACGCGAACGACATTCTCGGCGCCAAGCGCGTCCTCTAGAACGAACTGGTCTTGTCTCTGACGCTCAATGTTGTTCTCGGCCTCGAGTTGTGCAATCTGGTTCTCGAGGTCCTGCGCTTCCGACTGTTTCGGCTTTACGAGAGCCATGTAGCCGACTGCGGCGACGATGAGAACCGCGATGGCGGCAACAGCGGCGGCTGGGATCTGCTTCTTCACGGTGTGACTCCGATCGGGGTCGCCACCGGCGACGGCTGCTGTGCTGATTCCTCGAGAGTTGCCGTGATAGAGAACTCAACGACCTCTTCCCCGCCGATCTCCGTCACCGTGGCCGCCAGAAGCTGAACGCCGGCGAGATCTGGAATCGTCTCCATGCGGGTTAAGAGCTGAGCGATGTTTTCGCGAGTACGCGAGAACCCGGTGAGCGTGACCGTGTCCGACAGCTCGGTCTCGGCTCCCACCGATTGGGCGATATCCGAGGTTGTCGACGTACCACTGAGGCCGCGAAGCCAGGTGTCAGCCGGCATCACAATCGAGACGCTGCGAAGAATTCGATCCCAGGCCGTGCGCGAGGCGAGCGCGTCCGAAAGGGCCGTCGCTCGAGCTGCTTCTTCACCAAGGAGCGGGTCAGGTTCGGCTGTTGCTCCGGTCGCCAGTTGCAGTGCGGAAGCCTCGAGCGCAGCCTTCTCGGCCTCGAGCGCAAGCAGTTGATCCTGAGCATCGCTCACGCGGCCTGACGCGCTCATGACCGCTATGACGAGCCCGACGATCACGACCAGACCGGCGATCGCCACGCCAATCTCGGCAGGGCCGAACTTCCTCTTCTGTTGCTGGGACAGGTCGGGCGGAAGAAGATTGACTGCTCGCGTGAGCGGAATCGCGATTGGCGTCGCCGCGGGCCCGCCGGACGATGCCCCCTTCTTGCCGAGAGAGAGTGCGCCAAGCTTTAGATCGACCTTCGGAAGACCTCGCGTCTTGCCCTTCTTGCCGTTCTTGTCCTTCTTGCCAGCGCTGTCAGAGGCGGGTAGACCGTCAGGAGTCTCACCCGAGACACCGTCCGCGCCGGGCGGGAGCTCACCTTCGACCGGTGGTGTCGCTGAAGGCGGGGGCGTCTGGACCGCACCAGACGCTGGATGCTCGCCGGACGTCCGAAGAAGATCTGAGAGGCCGAGCTCCTTCTTCCAGAAACTTACGGGCTCATCGTCGTTCCCCGAAAACGCGTCGGCGGGAACGGCCGGTGCGGGCTCGCGGCGCCGAAACAGATCGCCAGCACGTATCTCGCGCTTCCACATGCTCACGTTCTTGTCACCCTTGGCGCTCTCAACTGGCGAATCGGGCTTCGGAGACTGTGGTCGCGGGGTGCGCTGCTCGCTTGCCTTGCCTCCACGAGGCGAATTGCCCTGGTCAGACCAGCCCATCTTTTTCAACAGATCGGTGGCGCGGATCTCGCGATTCCACCCGCTCGAATCTTGTTCGCCGTCTGGAGCTGCTGTTGCTGTAGACGGAGCAGGCGTCGAGTGTGCGGGTTCCTCGTGCTCCTGTGGCGTCGGTACCTCAGGTGCAACATGCGCGGACGCTGGAGTCGCCGATGGGTGCTCGACCGTCGGAGACTCGACCGCCGGAGGCGGCTGTGTCGGATGCTCGGTCGGCGGCGGCTGATCTTCCGCGTGCTGTACCGGGTGCTCGCTCGGCGGCGAAGTATCTGGATCTGCGAGATGCTGCACTTGCGCCTCAGGCGACACAGGCGCCCCTTCCGGCGCCGAGGAAACAGGGCTCGGATTGGGCGTGGGATCCCCCTGTGGCGGCTGAACCGAGGATGTTTGCGTCTGCCCGTCGGCTGGCGCCGGCTCGGCTGGATCGAGCGATTCCAAGGAATCGGAAGCGTCCTTGTTTCGCTTCTTCTTGAAGAGATCGGAGACCCGAACTTCCTTCTTCCAGTCGGGCATCAGCGACCCAGTCCGAGGCCGATGGCGACAGCGAGAGCGGGGTCCGGTTCAATGATCTGCTGGCCCTTCGAACTGCCGAGATTGGCGAACGGGTCCCCTACACGGACGGCGACGCCGACCATCTGCTCGAGCACATCGGCGAAACCGGCAAGACGAGCTGTGCCGCCCGCGATCAGTATCTCGCCGATCCCTAGAGAGTTCGCCTGGCTCTGGTAGAACTGCAACGAAGCGACGAGTTCACGAGCCAACGCCTCGACACTCTGGTTTAGTGCCTCGCGGACTCGCCCGATCTGATCGGGATCGAACTCATCGCCCAGGACGGTTCCGGCCAGACCAACGGCTAGCTTCATGGTCTCGGCCTGATCCGGCTCGAGGCCGGCCTGCTGGGCGAGGGCGTCCGTCATTGTCCGTCCGCCCCACTCGAGCACGCGTGTGAACTCGCAGATCAAGCCGTCCGAAACGGCAATCGTCGAACGCTCCGCACCAACGGAGACGGCAACAACGGCGCTCGCCTCGTCCGGATCGGCTGCTGGTCCGAGAGGAGCGAGAGCGCGAAGTAGAGCAAACGCATCGAGGTCTACTCCCGCGAGCTGTAGCTCCGCGGCGCGCGCCGCATGAACGAATCCGTCAATGAGATCGCGATAGGCGACGATGAACTGCACCCGGTACAGCGGCTTTCCATCCGGCCCTTCGGAGATCGCAAGTACCTGATAGTCGAGCACCGCTTCGTCGAGTGGAATCGGTAGCGCTTCCTGGGCACGAAATCGAATCGCGTTGCCGAGCTGCTGAGGATCATCCACTCCCTCGATCTCGACGGTTCTTACGCCGATGCGATTGCTGGCCACGCCGATCCGCACCTGCCTCTTTGCGAACTTGTGACTCGCGAAGAACGACTTGAGCGCCGCTCCAAGGGCCTCGGGATCCATGACCTCGCCACCGACGACGATGCCCTCGGCGAGGGATGTTGTTGCCGCACTCCGGAGCGTCGCGGTGCCATTTCGCGCGACGAGCGCAGCGGTCATCTGCGACGCGCCAATCTTGAGTCCTACTAGTTCCTTTGGCACGGCTCCCCTACTCACTCACTCGCAGGCCAGGGGATCCGGGGTCTTGCGCGGCCGCGTTCGCGCCACGGGCGATCAGCTGTTCGAGCTGCTCAGGCTTGCTTGAACGGGATATCGCGAGTTCCTTGGAGATGAGGTTCCGTCGGACAAGGTCCGCCAGACCCTGCTCCATCGTCTGCATGCCGCGTCGCGTCTGGGTCTGCATGACCGTGTAGATCTGCTCGACCTTGCCCTGGCGAATCAGGTTTCTGACGGCGTCGTCCGGCACGAGAATCTCGACGGCCGCGACCCGACCCTGACCGTCTAGCGTCGGCAAGAGCGTCTGCGAAACGACGCCCTGCAGCGTGCCCGCGATCTGTATTCGAATCTGCTGTTGCTGCGCCGGCGGGAAGACATCGATCAGGCGATCGACGGTTGACGCCGCATCCTGCGTGTGCAAAGTCGCAAACACGAGGTGTCCTGTTTCTGCTGCCGTCAGTGCCGTTGAGATCGTCTCCAGATCGCGCATCTCGCCGACGAGAATCACATCGGGATCCTGGCGCAAGGCGCCGCGGAGCGCGTCCGCGAAGGACACAGCATCCGGCCCGATCTCTCTCTGATTGACAATGCAGCTCTTGTGCTGGTGGAGGAACTCGATTGGATCCTCGACCGTCATGATGTGATGCTGCTTCGTGCGATTGATCTGGTCGATCAACGCAGACAGCGTGGTCGACTTGCCCGAGCCGGTCGGCCCGGTCACAAGCACCATGCCGCGGGGCTTCTCCGTAAGGTTGTAGAGCACCGTCGGCAGGCCGAGTTCATCAAGGGTCTTGAGCTCCATCGGAATCAACCGAAAGGCGGCCGCGATGCTCTCACGCTGGAAGTAGACGTTCAGACGAAATCGGGCGAGACCCGGCAGCGCGTAGGAGAGGTCAATCTGTCGTTTGATCTCCAGCTGTTTCTGCTGCTCAGTCGAGAGAATGCGATAGATCAGCCGCTGCGTATCAGCTGGCGCCAAAATCCCCAGATCGGTGATCGGATCGAGCTGACCATTTACGCGAACGACGGGTGAGGAGCCGCACGTCAGATGGAGATCGGATGCGTCTCGCGCAACGACGTACTCAAGTAGGTCGTCGAGCGTGTAGCTCGGCTCTACCTCTGCGTCTTCTTGTACGTATGCGGCGACTGTGCTCATGGCTTGCTCCTCGGCCATCATCGGCACGTCCGCCGAGAAGCTTGAACGTTCGAGCTAGCGCCACATCACCCAACTAAGGAGTGCGAGTCACCCAAAAGTGGGGTCAACCGTCTCCTCCTTTACACCGATACAGGGCGGAAGCGAACAACCGACTCCCAATGCGCGGATACCAAGGAGGAACAGAGAACATGATTGATCGAGTCAAGGCGCGTATTGCGCGGAGTGATGGTCAGGGTGGTTTCACCCTGATCGAGCTTCTTGTTGTAATCATCATCATTGGCATCTTGCTTGCCATTGCTGTTCCGTCGTATCTCGGGTTTCGTGAGCGTGCGAACTCGGCTGCTGCGCAGGCGAATGTTCGTTCTGCGATCCCGGCGATCGAGGCGTATTTCGCTGACAACGACTCGTACGCCAGCATGAGCACGGCGAACCTGAAGGCCAGCTATGACGCTGGTATCAGCGGCACGCTGACGGTGAACAGTGCCGCAGCGACAACGTACTGCGTGTCAAGCAGTGTCGGTGGCAAGGTGTTCCG
>JAUXJK010000297.1 GCA_030624785.1 Actinomycetes bacterium | reverse complement strand
TGTAGCGCCGACGCGTGGAACGCGTCGTAGCCGGCCCGTCCGGATCTGCCCGCGCGGCGAGTCGCCGCTCTCGCTCTAGTCGCCGTTCTTGTCGACCGCGGCACCGGTTTCGGCCGCAGGAATCCCGGTGCCGGGCGGCCGGCGCATCGTCTGCTCCCGTTTGAACGGCCAGTAGATCTCTCGGCCGCCAGTGATTCCCTTTGGCCTCAGGATCAACGTCATCAGCAGTATTGCCGCGAGCACGATATTTGTCAGGTTGTTGATCTCCGTGAGGTCCTCAACCTCACGTAGCCCTTCCGCTACTCCGGAGATGAAGATCGCACCGAGCACGGCGCCGCTCAGGCTCGTAATGCCACCGACGACGAGCATTGCGATCGTCACGAATGTCACGCCACCTGAGCTTCGCGCGCCCAGGAAGAACTGCTCAGGGTTGATCGAACCGAGGAAGCCCGCAAGCATGGCCCCCGCAATTCCGACCATAGCCGCCGAGATCACCCAGGCGATCGTCCGCTCCCTCAGGACGCTGATGCCAAGTGAACGCGCGGCGAGCTGATCTTCGCGCGTACCACGTAGCCGCAGGCCAAACTTGGATTCCTTGTAGATAAACGCAAGCGTCATCATGACCAGAGCGATCACGAGGGAGAACGGGACGTCGGTGACCGTTCGAATAGTCGCGAACGTCGTGCGGCCCCCGGTCAGGCTCTCCCAGTTGGCAATGGTGGTGCCTACCGCGAACAGCATCGCGAGCGTCGCAATACCCGCAGCGAGCCCGTTCAAGCGCATTAGGGGTAACGCCACGATCAGGGCAAAGGCCGCAGGAACGAGCGCCGAGAGCGCAACCGCCTGCCAGGTCGCGATATTGGCGTCTCGGAGAAACGCCGGCGCGTCGGGCAGAGTCGTGTTCTTGAGCTGCGGATTCGCCGTCATGTAAGCGAACGTGTACGCGCCAAGCGCCATGAAAGAGGCATGGCCGAACGACAGAACACCCGAGTTTCCAACGAACACGAACAGCCCTATGACGAAGACCATGTTGACGAGCATGAGGGTCGCCTTGCGCTCGAGCCCATCGGGGCCCGCAAGCGCGAGCAGCGAGATCAGGGTCGTGACAGCCGCCGGGGCGAGCAGAGGCCAGAGTCGTGCTGCAATTGTGCCGGATTTAGCGCCGAAAGACGGGCCGCTCGACGCGAGGCTCGCCACGGCTAGACGCGCTCCCGCCCAGCGCGACCCGCGATCAGGCCTTGCGGTCGGAACACAAGCACGAGAATCACGGCGAGGAATACGAATGCATCGCGGAAGCGTTCCAAGTCGTACGTGGCAAGACCCTGTTCCAGACCCACAACGAGACCGCCGAGAACGAAGCCACCGACGACAGCCCCGACAAGGCTCCTCATGCCACCGATCACAACGGCTACGAGGCCAAAGATCAGTGGAAAGAGGCCCATCCCCGGGGACACGCCGCCTTGGTTGCCGACGGCGATGAGTGCGACACTTCCGGCGAGGATGCCAGCGATGAGAAACGCCGTGGCAATCACACGGTTCGCCGCCACGCCCAGAAGTTGCGCCATCTGAAAGTTCTCGGCCGCAGCTCGCATCTGAATACCTGCGGAGGTCCGCTTGAGGAACAGTGTCAGCGCAAGAAGCAAGAACGCGGCTGTTCCCAGCGTGATCAGGTCGATCTTACGAACGCGCACGTCATTGACAACGAACTGTTCGAGCGTAACGCCGGCAAGTTGAACTGGCACCGTGATACCGCCCCACACCGCGATCGCGATGTTCACCAATAAGACGCTCACGGCAAAAGAGGTCACGAGCATGGTTGTCGGAGCGGCATTCCGGACAGGCCGAAAAGCGAGACGCTCCTGAGCGAGGGCGAAGACAACAGCGACGCCAATCGTCCAGATGATCAGCAGAGGCCAGACCGTGGCGTCGAAGAACCAGTCGGTGAATACCAGCATGGCGTAACCGCCTGCCATGATCAGCTCGCCGTAGGCGAAGTTCACGAGGTTCATGATCCCGAAAAGGAGAGCAACGCCCAGTGCAATGAGCGCAAAGAAACTGCCGCGGGCGGCGGCGTCGATTGCGTTCTGGGCTACTTCAGTAAGTTCCATGGCAAGATTGGTAGGTCGGGATCCTAGACGAACCCTAGAAATGCTCGCTCGAACTCTGGGTTGGCCGCTAGCTCGTCGGGAGTGCCGGCAATTTCGATGTTCCCTGTGCGGATGACGTAGACGCGATCAGCGAGCTCTAGCGTTCGTTCGGCGTGCTGTTCGACAAGCAGGATCGTTACGCCGTTGTCACGCAGCTCTTCGAGCGTCTCGAAGACCCGATCAATCACGATTGGGGCCAGGCCGAGTGACGGCTCATCGAGCATCAACAGCCTGGGTCGTGCGAGCAACGCCCGACCGATCGCGAGCATCTGCTGCTCCCCGCCCGACAACTTGCCCGCAGGAGTATTGAGGTACTCCTTCAGGATCGGGAACAGATCGAAGACACGCTGCTTGTCCTCTTCGACGCCTGCACTGTCCTTTCGGACAGTCGCGCCGAGATCGAGATTCTCGCCAACGTTCAACGTGTGGAAAATGTGTCGGCCCTCGGGAACCAGCGAGATGCCGCGTTCGACGACCACCTCGGGTCGCTCGCCTACCACGCTCTTGCCCTCGAAGCGAATATCGCCCTCCGCTACAGGAATCGCAGCTGCGGACGCCATCAACATCGTCGACTTCCCCGCCCCGTTTGGCCCGATCACGCCGACGATCTCGCCTTCGTTCACTTCGAGCGAGATTCCACGAAGCGCCAGAATGCTCCCGTAACGGACGACGAGGTTGCTGATCTCAAGCATCGGTATCCTCCGGCGCTGCCTGCTTGCCCTTCTTGCCGAGATACGCCGTAATTACATTTTGGTCCGAGCGAATCTCGGCGGGCGTTCCTTCACTAATAGTCTTGCCATAGTCCAGCACATGAATGCGCTCGCAAAGAGCCATGATGAGCCGCATGTCGTGCTCGATGACCAGTATCCCGCAACCGAAATCGTTGCGAATTGAGCCGATCGCGAGCATGAGCTCGTCGCTTTCAATCTCGTTAAGCCCGGCGGCCGGCTCGTCGAGCAAGAGGAACGTCGGCCGAGTTGAAAGAGCGCGCAGAAAGCCCAGTTTCCGCTCATCGCCATAGGGCAGCGACGAAGCAACCTGGTGAGCCTTATCCGCGATCTGCACGCGGTCCAGCAGCTCCCACGCTTGCCTGCGGGCTTCCTTGCGGGGAATCCCGACTCCAAGAGCGCCCATCTCGACGTTCTCGAGTGCCGTCAGGTCACCGAAGAGCCTCACGGCCTGGAACGTCCGGGCCAATCCCATCGGCCCGAGCTTGTTCGGCACCCACCCAGTGACATCGAGGTCTCCGAGGAACACCTCGCCCTCCGTCGGAGTCTCGTAGCCTGTGAGGGCGTTGACGAGAGTTGTCTTGCCGGCTCCGTT
>JAUXJK010000144.1 GCA_030624785.1 Actinomycetes bacterium | reverse complement strand
TCACGGCGGCCAGCGTCATCATGGAGGAGATCAACGCCACGGGATGCAACTCCGGCGCGTGCCACGCACAGATGTACACGATGGGCACGATTCTCCGACACGGATCAGACGAACAGAAGCAGCGTTTCCTCCCGAAGATCGCCGCTGGCGAGCTCCGACTTCAGGCGTTTGGTGTGACCGAACCCACGGCGGGCTCAGACACGACACAGATTCAGACCACTGCAACACCCACCGAGGGCGGGTACCTGATTCAGGGGCAGAAGATCTGGACGTCGAGGGCTCTCCACTCAGATCTCATGCTACTACTCGCCCGCACGACGCCCGCGGATCAGGTCGAGAAGAAAACGCTCGGTCTTTCAACGTTCATCGTCGACATGAAAGACGCGCTTGACGCGGGGAAGATGACAATCCGCCCGATCAAGACGCTGATGAACCACGCCACGACCGAGATCTTTTTCGACGACGTATTCGTGCCGAGCGAGAACCTGGTTGGCGAGAAGGACAAGGGATTTCGATACATCCTGGACGGAATGAATGCAGAGCGCGTTCTGATCGCTGCAGAGTGCATCGGCGACGGGAAATGGTTCGTCGAGAAGGCCTCCGCATACGCAAACGAGAGACACGTGTTCGGCCGTCCGATCGGAGCGAACCAGGGCGTTCAGTTCCCGATCGCCGAGGCTCACACGGCCATCGAGGCGGCGAATCTCATGCGCTACAAGGCGGCCTGGCTCTTCGAGCAAGGTCTTCCCTGCGGCGCCGAGGCAAACATGGCGAAGTACCTCGGAGCCGAAGCGTCTTGGCAAGCGGCCAACGCCTGCCTCGACACGCACGGCGGATTCGGATTCGCCGAGGAGTACGACATCGAGCGAAAGTTCCGCGAGACGCGGCTGTACAAGGTTGCACCGGTCTCAAACAACTTGATCCTCGCCTACGTCGGCCAGCACGTCCTCGGGATGCCGCGCTCCTACTAGCGTAACCGGCGTTCAGAGGATTAGGGTAGGGGCTCGTTCCCGAAGTCCCAATCACGAATGAACCCGCACAAGCCAACCGCACGGGCGTATAGCCTGCCGTACTTCATGGGAGTTACGTCACCGTGGGGACGTGTGTCTCCACTCGGTTTATTGATTGTTGCGGCCGCCGTTCTGGCTACCGTCGCGCTGGCGGCGGAGGCGAGCGGTGCCCGTAAACCGACTGCAGCCAAGCTTCTGACACGGGACGCAGTGGTTAACTCCGGCCGTAGCTTCGAACTGGAGATCCGGTGCCCTGGAAGCGCGCGTACCTGCGCCGGGAAGCTCGTCGTACGAGAGCTACGCCCCCTAAACGCGCCGGTGACAACCAAGAGCTCATCGGCTCCCGCCAAGAAGACTCCCAAGAAGAACCTCGTTCTCGCGCGCGGCGAAGCGATCCTGGCAGGCGGAGTCAGCACATCCGTCGGCCTCGAGCTGACGAAGAAAGGATTCAAGCGCGTGCGAAGGCGCGGGCCGATCCTCGCCCGCGTGGTGATGCGTGGTCGTGATGCCACTGGACGCTCGGTTCGTCTCAACCGCAAGATCAGAATTGCAGTTCCGGTACGACAGAAGCCGTCGCTCGTCGTGGGGGTCGCTGACGATCGCATCCAGGGTGCGCCGCAGGAGTCTTCGGCGCAGATCCGAGGACTCAATGTAGGCGCCGTGCGGATCATGTTCGTGTGGGAGCCTGGTCAGGCCGCGCTCTCGGCCAGTCAGGTGGCCATGCTGGCAGGAATCGTCGGGGCAACTCCCGAGCTCCGGGTCATATTGTCGAGTCGCTCGCGCACCGGAGCTAGCGCGCCGCTAACTGACGCGGATCGCTCGGCGTACTGCTCCTTCCTTGGTGACGCCGCCGCCCGTTTCCCACAGATCTCCGACTTTGGCGTCTGGATCGAGCCCAACAAGCAACAGTTCTGGGCACCTCAGTACGACTCACAGGGCCGATCCGCCGCCCCAGCCGCCTACGCGGCGCTACTCGCACGGTGCTACGACGTTCTTCACGGCATCCGTGGCGATGCCAACGTGATCGGGCCATCAACCTCGTCGAAGGGGAACGATCGACCGGGCGCCCGGTCGAACATTTCGCACTCCCCAGCGACGTTCATCCGGCTCATGGGAGACGCCTATCGGGCTAGCGGTCGTGCCGCCCCTCTATTCGACTCTGTTGGACACCACCCGTACGGCACCAACTCCGCCGAACGGCCGTGGCGCCAGCACAGCGGCTCGCTCACCATCGGAATGGGCGACTGGACGAGCCTGATGCAGGCTCTCCACGATGGCTTCGCCGGGACACCTCAAGCTCTCCCTGGCATGGATGGACCCCAGATCTGGTATCTGGAGAGCGGCTTCCAGACGGTTCCTGCCGCCGACAAGGCTGCCCTCTACAGCGGCATAGAAACAGACAAAGCGAGCCTGCCAGATCATGCGCCACTCGGTGACGTCGCTCCCCAGGCGCCCCTCGCACCTGATCAAGCGACACAGCTCACGGATGCGATACATCTGGCGTACTGTCAGCCGTACGTTGCGGTGCTGCTGAACTTCCTTCTCTACGACGAAGCAGATCTCAATCGCTGGCAGTCAGGCCTCTACTGGGCCGACGGAACGGAGAAGCTTTCCGTGAAAGCGTTCCGCACGGCGGCGGCCGCTGCCGCGGCGCGCAAGATACGTTGCTCCGCCCTGAAGAACGGCCCCGTCGACCGCGTGTTCGTTCCGAAAACCACGGTAGACGTCACTCGAATCGGCTGGTCACGCTCAACGCGGTACAACCACAAGCACAACCTGTGGCGCGCTCACGTACGGATCGACGAGTCGGCGAACTACGCGGCCAAGATCGTGCCGGTTCGCAGGCGGGGTACCAGCGCCAGGGCGATCGGCGAACCGGCCGCCACAACGCAGGGGCGGCTGCGAGCGGGCTTCTACAGTTGGGTGAAATTCCCGCGCGAGCGCCTCTCACCCGGGCTGTACCGAATCGAAATAGCCGTGACCAGCGAGCGCAACCCGCAACGCGTCGCGACTCTCGATGGACCCGTGTTTCGCGTCATGAGCAAGCGTTAGTCGACACGCGACCGCTCATCAACCTCGATAAGCGGCTGCTGCACTCGCTCGCATCGGCACGACGCCTGCGGAAAAGCTTCAGGCCTCGGCAGACTTTTTCTTACTCTTGCCGTCAGAGGACTCTTTGGGCTTCGAGTCGCTCTTCGCGCCGCCCTTATCGCCCTTGTCGCCTTTGTCGCTCGCGCTCTTCTCGCCGCTCTCGCTCTTTTCGCCATTCTTGCCTTCAGCAGACGACGAGGACGACTCGCCCTCTTTGGCGTCTTCGCGATTGGAATTGCCACGCCCGTAGTCGGTCGAGTAGAACCCAGAACCCTTGAAATGAACTGCAACCGGGTAGAGGACTATCTCGACCGGCGACTTTTCGCATATCTCGCAGGCATCCGGTCCGTCCTCGGACATCTTGTGGAAGACCTCGAATTCGTGGCCGTCCTTGCAGCGATAGTTGTAGGTTGGCATCGGTTTCTTGGCCTTCTAGAGCCGCCGAAGAGTAGCAGGCAACAGGCTCACTTCAGGCGCGGATCGACACGCGTCTATGCCGCTACCGCGCTACGTAAGTGTGCTCTCGCTCTGCTCGCGGGCGCGCCATTCCATATGGCACGGCGCCTGCTCGAAGGCACGAACGCCATCGATCTGTTGTCCATCTTCCCCTGCGCTCCGCGAGCGACGGAGACCGCCGGCCGCGAGAACACCCGCGACGCTACCGAGAAGGCCTCCCAGCAAAAAAGACCGCAGGCTTGTCTGGCGTTTTCTGTCGAACATGCCTCGCCCAATCGTAGCGCTAGTCGTCTATCCGCTCGATTGCGACGATGTCATCCGGATCGAACTGCGCCGAGCCGGCACTGCCCCACCCAACAACGTCTCCACTCGGTAGTACGGCGACGGGTGCAAGCACCCGCCCGTCCCGAAGAAGCAGCCTGGTGTGCTGAACCCCAAACGCGTCTTGCGGCCACGATGCGATCTCCGCGAGGACCCAGTCGGGCAGTTTCTCGGGAATCATGCGCGCTCGCCGACGGTCACGTCACCGCTCACTCGCTGGCGCTGTTTTTGCTCAAGGTAGAGCGCGAACAGACCAATGAACACGACCGGAACGAGGACGGCACGGGAGATGACAAACGCGGCGAGCTGACCCTGGTCACCGAAGTTGTTGAGTGCGCCAACGAGCACCGTCGTAATCAGAACAGTGACGGCGAATAGGATCGCAATGACGAGCGCGGCGTGAAGGAACGCGACCTGCGACAGCGTCATGGATCGCCTGAGTGCGGTGAACATGCCCGGAATCCTCACGGGGCGTCCTGGCGTCTGTTCATGCAGCACGATCGGAATCGCGAACGCAGTCACCGCGAGCCAGAGAATCACAATCAGAATGAACACGGCGTCGAAACGTCCGAGAGTCTGCGGTAAACCCACAACAAACGCGAGGCCCGCCAGCGCCACGACGGCATTGCGAATGCGTGCCCGGGCCTCGGCAAACGACCAACCGCTCGCGACGCACACGGTCACGGTGAAACACGCCAGAAACGCAATTGCCGCGATCGCGTAACCCGCGGCCGGGTGGATACCCACGCCCTCGTAGTTCGCGAGACTTGCGAGCGCTTCAACAGCACCGATCGTTACGTACGTCACGGGGCGCCGCCCATACTCACGAAACGCGGCGGCGAGCACCTCGCCCGCGCGTTGAGGCTCGTCGACTTCAAGCTTGGATGACTCCATGGGTGGCATGCTACGCGCCGTCAGCCAGTTGAACAGGCACTAGGCTGCGCCAGTGAACGTCTGCACCATCGGAGATCTCCTTCTGGACGTGATCGTGCGGATCGACGACCAGATCACCCTCGATACGGACACATTCTCCAGGATCGAAATTGCCGCAGGAGGTCAGGCGGCGAACGTCGCAGCCTGGGTTCAGGAACTTGGCCACCAGGGGCGCGTGCTGTGTACCCGCAGCGAAGATCCGCCCGGAGCCCTGCTCACAGCCGAACTCGCCCGCCTCGGGATCGAAGTTCGTGGCCCGTGCAGCCAGGGACGAACGGGAACCGTTGTATCGCTGTCCCAGACCGACGGCACGCGCACAATGCTGACCGATCGCGGTGACGCACCCGCATTCGCAGCTGAGACGCTCAAGCCGACGTGGCTTGAGGGGATCGCGTGGCTCCATGTGTCTGGATATGGGCTCGCCGACGGCCTGCTGCGCGACACCACCGTGCGCGCTGTCGCAATGGCACGCGAGACAGGAGCGCAGATCAGCATCGATCTGGCTTCGACACGCGTCATCGAGCAGGTTGGCGCTCCGACGATGCGGGGACTACTCGAGCAACTGCATCCGTCGCTGATCTTCGCAACGGAGTCCGAGAAGGATTCAATCGCTCCGCCATGCGCGCACTGGCCGTCACCCGAGACGACCTGGGTCACGAAACGGGGCTCAGCCGGGTGCGTCGTCACACGCGACGGCCGCAGCAAATCGTATCCGGCCCTGCCCGCTCAAATCGTCGATCCCACCGGCGCGGGCGACGCATTCGCAGCAGGCTTTCTCACGGGCGGCGTCGACATGGCCCTCGCGACGGCAGCCCGCTGTCTAGAACGAACGGGAGCGATGCCTTGATCTCGACCGCGGCCTTCACCATTGCAGCCGAGGTGTCGACGGCTCTCGCCGCCGATACGCCCACGGTTGCCCTCGAAACTACTCTTGTATCTCACGGGTTTCCGCGCGGTCGTGGTGCAACGGTCGCGATTGAATCCGAGCAGGTTGTGCGCAACGGAGGGGCCATCCCGGCGACCGTCGGTGTGCTTGATGGCCGGATACGCGTGGG
>JAUXJK010000164.1 GCA_030624785.1 Actinomycetes bacterium | reverse complement strand
GGCGGCACGACGAGTGAGAAGAGCGCGAGTGAGCCGTCGCCCGCGCGAAACAGCAACCACTGACCGATGCCGCTACCCATGCCGCTTTCCGGCGCATCCTGCTGGTAGTCAGACGGCAACCATTCAGGATCCGCCATCAGCTCGGCAAAGCGAGGCTCGATCGCGGCGCACGCCGCCTTCGGTGATTCGCTCGCTGCGATCTGTTCGCGCACATGGGCCACAAACGCGCGCATCTGCGGCGTGTCGAGCACGAACTCGTCTTCGCCGTCAGCGGTGCCGTGGTAGTGATCGAGGTCGCCGCACATGCGACTACGCCGGCAGCTCGGCGACGGCTCGAATGGGGGAGCCGGTGCCGTCTTTCCACTTGAGCGGGTAGCCGTGGAAGATGAACTCGCCCTTCCCGATGAGCGGTTCCATGTTGCAGAGGAACTCGTAGTGGATCATTCCCTTGTCGCGGCAGACACGATGGTTCGGGAACTCCTTGGTGCCGGCGACATCGGTCGACGGGCCCTCAACGCCATGAACGCGCGAGCGCTCCGCGAGCCAGAGCGACGCTTCATAGGTCAGACCCGGGTTGTTCGTGACCATTTCCTGGTTGGGCCAGTGCCTCGCGTGGAAGCCCGAGCACATCAGCACGATGTGTCCATCGATCTCGACACCCGACGCCTTCTCGGCTTTCTCGAGATCGTCGGCGTCGATGAACTCGCGATCGTTGAAGTGCGTCACGTCGAGGACGACAGCCTTGCCCGTGAACCAGTCCAGTGACAGCTGATCGACGGTGGTTCCGTGCTCGCCGATGTGGTATGGGGCGTCGACGTGTGTGCCGCAATGCTCGAGCATCGAGATGTAGTTGATCGCGTACGTCATCGGATCGCCCGGCACGCCCAGGCCGGCCGCCTTCGCCTGCAGATGGTCGACGTACGGGAGAATGATTGGCGACGGGAACAGCGCGTGCGCTGGCATCCCGTTGAACAGCTCGCACGAGAGATCCACCAGGGTTGTGCCACGCTGGCTCGTTACGCCGTTCACGTCAGGGCTCATTGCTTCCTCCTCGAAGGGTGGGGGACAATCTTCTCAGGCTCAGTGGGTCGGTGTCGAGGCGACCGCGTTTCGCCTGTCATCAACGCGGCGGGATTTGAACTCGGTCGTCTCGAGAGTGTCCGGTGGATGGACGACGACATCGGGGCCGACACCAGCAGCCGCCTTAACCCGATCGCGTACGGCATCCGCGACGCTTGCCTCCGTGCTCTCGATCTCGAGACGAAACACGTCGAGTTCGCCCGGACGTTCGATGACGATTCGGTACTCGGACCCAACGCCCGGAACGCTCGCGAGGGCGTTCTCTACCGCGTTCGGGTAGACGTTCACGCCACGAATGATCAGCATGTCGTCGACCCGCCCGTAGATTCCGTCCGGCAATCTCCTGTAGGTACGTCCGCACGGGCACGGGTCGCTCGCAACGCGCGTAAGGTCACCCGAGTAGAGACGAATCATCGGCTGCGACGTCCTCTCGAGATGGGTGTAGACGGGCACGCCTTCACCGTCGCCTTCGACTGGCTCGCCGGTCTCACGATCGACGATCTCGGTGTAGACGAGGTCTTCCCACAGGTGCATACCTGTTCGGTGGCTGCATTCCGAGTTGGTCATCCACGGTGTCATCTCGGCCATCGAGCCGGAGTCGATGCAGATTGCGCCAAATACGTCTTCGATGCGTTTCTTGGTTGCAGGAATGCCAGCACCGGGCTCGCCGGAAAAGAACATGATCTTGAAGCCGAAATCCTTGGGGTCGACGCCATGTTTCGTGGCCACCTTCGCGAGATGAAGGGCGTAGGAAGGCGTGCCGTAGAACGCTGTGGGTCGGATCAGGTCGATGTACTCCAACGCCCGCTCGGTCTGCCCCGGCACGCCTGCGCCGAACGGGAACGCCCGTGCACCGAGTGCCTCTGTCCCGATCAGCGCACCCCAGCTGCCCAGATAGAGACTGAAGAACGAGCCGATGAAGACCGTGTCGGTGCGGCGGATCCCGAAGCTCCACATGATTCGCGCGTGTGCTGCAGCGATGCGGAGCCAGTCGTCGCGAGATATGGCAAACGCCGTTGGTCGCCCGGTCGTACCCGACGTGCCATGGATATGCGCGATCGCCTCTGGAGGGCAGCAGATGTTTGAGCCAAATGGCGGGTGGGCCACCTGATCGGCACGGATCTGCTCTTTCTTGACGAACGGGAAGTGCCGCAGATCGTCGAGCGTGCGGAGTGTTTCTGGGAACACGCCCGCGTCCGACCAGAGTTCGCGATAGAACGGCGAGCGTTCCCAGCAGTAGCGGACCTGCTCGCGCAGCTTGTCGAACACAACGCCGCGGCGCTGCTCAGGGTCCATGGTCTCTTCGGGCGCCCAGTAGGGCTCATCTGTGTCCGGGAGTTCGATGCGGCCGCTCGGCGGCCAGGGTGCGCTCACTGAGCGGCTCGCTTCGCCGCGACCGCCTCGTTGATCGTGTCGACGATCTCCTGCAAGGGCGTGTCGACGCCCATCACCTTGTGAATGCCCATCTCATGGAGTGCATCGATGTCTTCGGGGAGAATCGTGCCGCCCCCGATGATCGTGATGTCCTCACGCGCGTCCTCCGCATCAAGCAACTCGATTACGCGCGGAAAGATGTGCATGTGCGCGCCCGAGAGAACCGAGACGCCGATGACGTCGACGTCCTCGTCAATGGCGATGCGCACGACCTCCTCGGGCCGTCGGTGCAGGCCTGTGTAGATGATCTCCATTCCGGCGTCTCGTAGGGCGCGCGCGACCACTTTGACACCGCGGTCGTGGCCGTCCAGCCCGATCTTGGCCATCAATACTCGTATCTGCTGCGGCACTAGAAAACCGCCGTTTCCATGTAGGTGCCGAAGACCGCACGAAGCGACTCGACAATCTCACCCGTCGTCGCGCGAGCGCGAACCGCCTCAATGGTCGCGGGCATGATGTTCGCCTCGGTCTGTGCGACTGCGACGAGCTCGCCTAGTCGCCTGTCGACCTCGTCCTGATCGCGCGAGGCGCGCAGTTCTTGGAGCTCCGCGATCTTGCGCTCCTCGGTATCCGGAGCAACGCGGTGCAGCTCGAAGGGGAGGACACCCGGGTCGTCCTCGCGGTAGGCGTTGACACCCACGACGACGCGATCGCCGGCCTCTTTCGCAAGCTGGAATCGGTACGCGGAGTCGGCGATCTCCTGCTGAAACCAGCCCGATTCGATGCATGCGACGGTGCCTTCGCGCTCGTCGATCTCGTCGATGAGCTCCTTCGCTTCTCGCTCGATGCGATCGGTCATCGCTTCGATGGCGTACGAGCCGCCGAGCGGGTCGATCGTGTTTGCGACACCGCTCTCCTCGAGGATGATCTGCTGCGTGCGAAGCGCAACCTTCATCGCTTCCTCTGATGGAATCGCCAAGGCTTCGTCCATGCCCGAGACGTGTAGTGACTGCGCGCCACCGAGGACGGCGGCGAGCGCCTGGAGCGAACCTCGCACGACGTTGTTGAGGGGCTGGGGGGCGGTCAATGCCGAGCCTGAGGTCTGGCAGTGGAATCGCAGGCGCATCGACTCGGGTTTCTGCGCGCCGAATCGCTCGCGGGCGATTCGCGCCCAGAGCCGTCGAGCTGCTCGGAACTTCGCGATCTCCTCGAGAAAGTCCGAGTGAGAGATGAAGTAGAACGAGAGACGCGGCGCGAATTCGTCGAATGGCATGCCGGTCGCGATCGCATGTTCGGAGTAGGTGATGCCCGCGGCCAACGTGAACGCAACCTCCTGTACGGCTGTTGCACCCGCCTCGCGCGCGTGATACCCCGAGACATTGACGGGATTCCAACGCGGCAGGTTGGTTGCGCCGAACGTGATCATGTCCCGGAGCAGCCGCATCGACGGTTCGACGGGAAAGATCCACTCCTTCTGCGCGATGAACTCCTTGACGATGTCCGCCTGCGTAGTTCCTGCAAGGCTCGACCACGGAATGCCGCGCTCTTCTGCGACAACGAGCAACTTCGCGAGCATCGCCCACGCAGTTGGGTTGATCGTCATCGAGACGGAGATCTCGCCGATGTTGATGCCGTCGAGCACGCCGGCGAGGTCTTCGACGTGATCGAACGCAACTCCCTCCCGGCCTACCTCGCCGAAAGACATGCTGTTGTCCGAGTCATAGCCCATCAGCGTGGGCATGTCGAAGTCGATCGAGATTCCCGTCTGGCCAGCCGCGATCAGGTATCTGAGGCGATCGTTCGTGTCCTCGGGACGCCCGTAGCCCGCAATCTGGCGCATTGTCCAGGGACGCGCGCGATACATCGTCGGGTAGGGGCCGCGCAGATAGGGGAACTCACCGGGGAAGCCACTTTCGGCGGGCTCCTGCTCGACATGTTCAGGGGTGTAGAGGCGCTCGATATCAGCGCCGGAGAACGTCTCAAAGGGATCGCGGCGCTCAGGGCGTCTGTCGATAAACGGCGCGACCGTCTCGTTCTCCCAACGCTCGCGCTCGCTCTTCCAGTCTTTGCTCATAGTGAAGGTATAGAGCATCAGACGCGCCGACCACGGCACGATAGAGTCCTCGCGTGCAAACGCAAGCATCGAGGTGGCGCCACGTATGAGCGATAACGCACCGGGACGCATCACCGCTCAGGCTCTGGCCGACTGCGGCGTCGACGTTGTTTTCACCCTGGTCGGAGGCCACACGACGCCCATCGTGGACGCGTGCCCTGAAGCGGGCGTTCGCTTGATCGATGTTCGCCACGAGGAGGCGGCTGCACATATGGCGCACGCTTATTCGCGGGCCACAGGGCGCCCGGGTGTTGCGCTCGTCACGGCTGGGCCAGGTCTGACGAACACTGCGTCCGGGATTGCGCACGCATGGTCGAGCGGGGCTCCGCTGGTCTTGATCGCTGGTCGCGCGCCGCTTGCGCAGCACGATCGTGGCGCACTCCATGAGATGGACCAGGTCGGGTTCATGCGGCCCATCACGAAATGGGCAACGACGGTGCACGAGCCCGAGCGCATACCGGAATACATCGAACGTGCGCTGCACACGGCGCGCTCCGGGCGTCCTGGCCCAGTGTTCCTCGAGATCCCATCTGACGTATTGCGTACTGACCTGAGAAGTGAGCCTGCTCGCGTCGCGATGCGGGAGCCAGGCAGGGCTGCGGCACCGGCGAGCGCGATTGAGGCGGCGGCCGAAGTCCTTTCGTCTGCTGAGCGGCCACTCGTCGTTGCCGGGAGTGGCGTCCTCTGGGCGAATGCATCCACCGAGCTCGTAGCGCTTGCCGAACGACTCGATGCTCCCGTTCTTGTCTCACCGGCTGCACGCGGCGTCG
>JAUXJK010000068.1 GCA_030624785.1 Actinomycetes bacterium | reverse complement strand
GGGGTGTGGTCCGTCGCACGTTGCGGCGGGCCACACCTCTCGTCATCGTGATTCGTTCCGCCCACACTGCGCGACCGTATCCGGCCCGGGGTCGCACTAGCTTGCTCGAGTGCGCTAACGATGCGGAGCCTCGCTAAGCGTGGACGTCGACTTCCTCGTTCAGCAACTCGTCAACGGTCTCACGCTCGGAAGCGTGTACGGCCTGCTCGCCATCGGCTACTCGATGGTCTACGGGATCCTTAAGCTTCTCAACTTCGCCCACGGCGAGGTGTACATGATGGGAGCCTTCGCCGGATACGGCGTCCTCATAGGTCTTGGCGGACCCGACGATCCTGTCGTACCGATCGCCGTGTTGTTTCTCCTGATGTTTCTCGGTGGCATGCTCGGATCGGGCTTGCTTGGAATCACAATTGAGCGGTTCGCCTATCGACCGCTTCGCAACGCGCCACGGATTGCGCCGCTGATCAGCGCAATCGGCGTCTCATTCTTTCTTCAGGCGACGGCGCTGCTCCTGTTCAGCGCCAACTTCCGCTCCTACGAGACACCGAAGCTCGTGAGCTCAACGACCGGAATCAGTGCCGGTCCGCTCAACATCTCGCTCATCCGCATCCTCGTGATCGTCATTTCATTCTCCCTGATGATCGCGCTGACGCTACTCGTGTCAAGAACCAAGCTCGGCAAGGCGATGCGGGCCGTCTCACATGATCGTGAAGCCGCCGCGATGATGGGAATCAATGTGAATCGGATCATCGTGGCGGCGTTTCTGATCGGCGCGATCCTTGCCGGCGCGGCAGGTGTGATGGTTGGCCTCGTCTTCCAGCGCGTGTTTCACTTCATGGGTTTCATCGCCGGCCTCAAGGCGTTCACGGCGGCTGTTGTCGGTGGTATCGGGAGCATTCCCGGCGCCATGCTCGGCGGCCTCTTGATCGGCATGGCCGAGGCCTTCTCGACCGGCTACATCTCCTCGACGTTCCAGAACCTCATCGTGTTCGGCGTTCTGGTGATCTTCCTCCTTGTCCGCCCCCACGGGCTCCTCGGCGAGCCGGCGCCGGCAAAGGTGTAGATGGCGAAGATCGGACAAGACGAGTGGGTCGAGACGGCCGAGGAACGGACGTCCGTCGATGCGGGTCTGCGCGGCAGGTTGCGCCATCTCTGGGCAAACACACACCCGGGATGGCGGCTGGGAGCGTTCGTCCTCGTTGCCGCCATCTTCCCGTTCATTACATCCTCCGACTTCCACGTTCGGATCGGAGTCAACGCCCTTCTTTTTGCGATTCTCGCCCTCGGTCTGAATGTGACCGTGGGTTGGGCAGGCGTGCTCGACCTGGGTTTCGTCGCCTTCTACGGTTTCGGCGCGTACGCATACGCCTTCGTTTCCTCCGACCAGTTCGGTCTCCACTGGCCGACCGAGGCAACGATCCTCGTGGTCGTCATAGCCACGGCTGCTCTTGGATTCATTCTGGGTCAGCCCTCGCGTCGGCTCTCGGGCGACTATCTCGCCATCATCACGCTCTTCTTCGCGCAGATGTTCGTCGAGGTAACGACCAATCTCGATCGGATCGAAGTTGGCGATCGTACGCTCGACATCACGGGCGGTCCGAACGGGATTCCGGGGCTCGATCAGTTCAAGCTGTTCGGGATCCAGTTCGACGAGATCACTGACTACTTCTATCTCCTTCTCGCCTTCCTGGTAGTTGTGGCGGTGGCTCTCTACCACGTCGATCGCTCGCGAATAGGGCGAGCGTGGAACGCCGTCCGCGAAGATCCGTTGGCGGCGGAGGCCATGACGATTCCAGTGAACCGCGTGCGGCTGCTCGCGTTCATGTTCGGGGCGGCGATTGCGGGCCTGTCGGGCACCGTGTTCGGAGCTGTGCAGCAGGGCGTGTTCCCCTCGAACTTCGCCGTCACGCTCCTGATCATGATCTACGCGGCGCTTGTGCTCGGAGGGACGGGCAGCATGTCGGGTGCGATCCTCGGTGGGATCATCGTCGTATCGGTTCCGAACGTCCTCAGATCGCCCGACCCGGCGAGCTGGCTGTTCTACCTGGCTGTTGTCGGAGGTCTGATTCTGTTACTTCGGAACCCGGTGCGTCTGCTCGCGGTGGCTGGCGGCGTTGTCGCGCTGGGTTTTGCGATCCGCGGCATCGTGGCCGGCGTGTGGCCGGACACAGTCGCCGACGCAGCGCTTCGAGACAGCTCGATCGCCGACGGTCTATTCAACTGGGTCGTGCTGCTCGACGTGTCCCGAGAGACAGCTGGCAACATCGCATTCATCGCGCTGATAGTCGCTGGACTTATCTATACGACTCTCGACGGATGGCGACGAGTCGCAATGCTCGTTCCGATGATCTATCTGGGCGTGTTCGCCTGGGAGAACCGTCTCGTCTTTGAACCAAGCGTCACCAAACAGCTTCTATTTGGAGCGATTCTGGTCATCCTGATGGCGAGTCGGCCCCAGGGACTTCTTGGAACGCCGCGGGTGGAGACGACCTAGTGGAGCCGTTGCTCGAGATCCGTGGTCTGAGTAAGTCCTTCGGCGGTCTGGACGTCATTCAGGACCTCGACATCGTCGTGCATCAAGGAGAGATTGTCAGCGCGATTGGTCCGAACGGCGCCGGGAAGACGACCCTGTTCAATCTCATTAGCGGTCTCTATCGACCAGATGCGGGAGATATTCTGCTCGACGGTAAGAGTGTCGTCGGGCTGCGGCCGGACAGGATCGCGACGGGTGGAATCGCTCGAACGTTTCAGACTCTCCGCGTGTTCCAGAACATGACCGTGAAAGAGAACGTCATGGTCGCCGCATACGGAAAAACCAAGGCGGGTTCGGTTCGCGCGATCCTTCGAACGCCGGCGCAGCGCCGCGAAGAACGCGAGATAAGCCGCCTCGCCGAGGAGCAACTCTCCTTCTTTGGCGAACGCTTGATGGGATACCGCTGGAACCAGCCCGCATACAGCCTCTCGTACGCGAACCGTCGTCGGCTCGAAATAGCCAGAGCGCTCGCGACCAAGCCACGCGTACTTCTCTTGGACGAACCGGCCTCCGGCATGAACCCCAACGAGACCCTGGAAGTGACCGAGCTGATTGGTCAGCTTCGAGAGGAGCTCGGTGTAACGATTTTCGTGATCGAACATGACATGAACGTGGTCAAGGGCATCTCCGATCGCGTCATCGCTCTCGACCATGGAGTGAAGATCGCCGACGGTCTCTACAACGATGTCGCCGACGATCCTCGCGTGATCGAGGCCTATCTTGGCTCGGGAGCTACGACTACGAAATGACACTGCTCGAGCTTCGCGACGTTGACACCTTCTACGGTCAGATCCATATCCTCCAGAGCATTTCGATCAACGTCAGCGAGGGCGAGCTCGTCTGTCTACTCGGCGGCAACGCATCAGGGAAGTCGACGACGCTGAAGACGATTCTGGGCATTGTTGAGCCACGAAACGGAAGCGTCCATTTCGCGGGGGAAGACGTAACCCGGCGCCCCACGAGCGATAGAGTATCGCTGGGCATGGCGATCGTTCCCGAGAACCGTCGCGTGTTCGCTCCGATGAGTGTCCTTGAGAACCTGGAGATGGGTGCCTACCTTCGTAGCGGCGATGTCAGCGAGGACATCGAGCGGGTCTACGAACTGTTTCCGAGGCTCCACGAGCGTCGGAAGCAAAAGGCCGGGACTCTCTCGGGAGGTGAGCAACAGATGCTCGCAATGGGCCGTGCGCTCATGTCGCGTCCGCGCCTGCTGCTCATGGACGAGCCGTCGATGGGTCTTGCCCCGATTCTCGTCGAGCGAAATTTCGAGCTGATCAAGCAGGTCAACGACTCCGGCGTGTCGATTCTGATGGTTGAACAGAACGCCAACATGGCCCTGTCGATCGCGGATCGAGGCTACGTGCTTGCCACCGGTCGGATTGCACTCGCGGATGAGGCCGATGCCCTTCTGGCGAACGATGAGCTGAAGAGGGCTTACCTTGGCCGCTGAGGCTCAACGCACACTCCGGCTCCCCGCAGATGTGCGCCATCACTTCCCGATCTGCGAACGCCAGGTCTACCTGAATGCATGCTCGCAAGGCGCATTGTCGGACCAGGTCAGAGAGGCGTACGGCGCATACCTTCGTGACTGGGAGGAGCGAGGCGCTCCGTGGGAGTACTGGGTCGAGCTGTCCGAGCGTGCTCGCGCCGCTTTCGCTGATCTCATCAACGCGACGCCTGACGAGGTAGCAGTAACGACGTCGGTGTCGGCCGGCGTCAGCGCGGTGCTCAGCGCGTTTCAGCCAGGTAAACGTGACACGTTCGTTACAAGCGACTTTGAGTTTCCGACGGTCGGTCAGATCGCCCATGCTCAGGAACTTCGTGGCGCTCGCGTGGTCCACGTCGGCGAACAAGACGGCATGTTGTCGCTCGCGGGTTTCGATGCCGCGATCGACGAGCGCACGGCTCTCGTGGCCGTGACGCATGTTTGCTACCGCAACGGCAGCAGAACCGAGCTCGAAGGGATCGTCGAGCTCGCGCATGCACAAGGTGTTCCGGTGCTCGTTGACGCCTACCAGGCGGCTGGCGCCGTGCCCATCGACGTCCGGGCGCTGAACGTCGACTTTCTTGCCACCGGAACGGTCAAGTATCTGCTTGGTTCCGCCGGGCTCGGGTTTCTCTATGCGAGAGCCGACCAGATCGAGCGGTGGACACCAACGCAGACCGGCTGGTTTGCAGATGAAGACATCTTCGCGATGGACATCGACGACTACTCGCCTTCGCCTACGGCTCGAAGGTTCGAGGCGGGCACGCCTCCCGTACCGAATATCTATGCCGGCCTGGCCGGGATGGGCATCCTGGCGTCGGTCGGCGTAGATCGCGTAGAGCAGCACGTGAGGGCGCTCACCGCCCATCTCGACCACGGGCTCGACGAGCTCGGCGCCTCGATCGTGACGCCACGCGATCCGAGCGCTCGCGGTCCCATGACCGCGATTCGATCAACCGACGAGCACGCCCTGGTTGAGGCCCTGGCAGCTGAGGGGATCATCATCTCGAGTAGGGACGGCAACGTTCGCGTATCCCCCCACGTGTACAACTCGCTCGGCGACATCGATGCGCTACTCGACGGATTGCGTGAGCACCGCGCTCTGCTGAGGTAGCGATGGAGCAGCGAGAGCTCGGCGCGACGGGGATCAAGGTTTCGCGGATCATTCTCGGCTGCGGGAACTTCGGAGGCATCGGCTCCGCACCCGAGTTCTTCGGCCAGGGAGAGAGCGAAGCAGAAGCCGTGGCCCTGCTGGACGCTGCCTGGGATAGCGGAATCACGACTCTCGACACCGCAGACGCTTACGGCGGTGGGCGCAGCGAGGCGTACATCGGGCGATGGTTGGCGAAGCAGAGCTCTCGAGTGCGGGACAACGTTGTCGTGGCGACGAAGCTCCACCACTCGGTCGAAGGCGATCCCACGGACTTCGGCCTCGCGCCCGAGCGGGTCGCGCGCTGCATTGACGAGAGCCGCGAACGCCTGGGTCTCGAACGAATCCCGCTGTACCTCACCCACCAGCCCGACCCGTCCACGCCGATTGACGCCACTCTGAGCGAGTTGGCGCGACAGGTCGAGCGAGGGGCCGTCGGAGCAGTTGGCGCAAGCAACATTGGCGCGGAGGAGTTGCGAATGGCCCTGGCAGCCAGCCGACAGATTGGGCTCGACGAGTACGCCTGGATCCAGAACTCCTACAGCCTGTTGGATCGGGGTGATGAACGCGAGATGCTGCCGCTTTGCCGAACCGAAGACCTTGGCTACACGCCCTTCGGCCCGCTCGCCGGCGGTTGGCTGAGCGGAAAGTACACGGCTGTTGGCGACTATCCGGCCGGTTCCCGCATGACACTGAGGCCCGAGCCGTACAACGACCTCGAGAATCGATCGACGTTCACGACTCTTGAGCGATTCAAAGAGCTCGCCGACGCTCACGCCGTCTCGATGGCCACCCTTGCGTTTGCCTGGTTGCTTGCGAATCCGCAGGTGAGTGCGGTCGTCGTCGGGCCGCGGCGACCCGAGCATCTGCAGCCTGCAATCGACGCGCTTGAGCTGGAGCTCTCAGCCGATGCAGTTTCTCAACTAGACGCCTTGTTCTCGGGCGAGGCGGGCGACGCATGAGTAGCGGGCCAATTGCGCTGGATCGCATCCGGAGTGCCGCCAGCGAGATCGAAAATCAGGCTGTGCGCACGCCGCTCGTGCTGCTGGAGTTGGACGGTGTCGACACGAGGATCTACCTGAAGCTCGAGAATCTGCAGCCCATCGGGTCGTTCAAGCTACGAGGAGCGCTCAACGCACTAGCCGAGCGCGGCAGCAAGTCGCTGCGTGATGGTGTGGTGACGGCAAGCGCCGGCAACATGGCACAGGGCGTCGCCTGGGCGGCGCGCCGCCAGCATGTCCCGTGCACTGTCGTTGTTCCCGAGGGTGCTCCCGAGACCAAGCGCGCGGCGATCGTGCGGCTCGATGCCCAGATAGTGGAGGTTCCCTTCGAGCGGTGGTGGCGGGCGATCGAAGAAGCGCGTTTCGACGAGCTCGAAGGCGTGTTCATCCACCCGGTCCAGGACGAGTCTGTGATCGCCGGTAACGCCACGATTGGCCTCGAGATCCTCGAGGATCTACCTGAGCCGGACGCGATCCTGGTTCCCTATGGCGGCGGCGGCCTTGCCTGCGGCATAGCGAGCGCCGTCAGGCACCTTGCGGACGCGACGTCGGTCTACGCGGTCGAGCCAGCTACGGGCGCGGCCTTCGCCGGGGCTCTCGAAGTCGGCGGGCCAACGGAGGTCGAGTTCGAACGATCGTTCGTGGACGGTGCTGGTGCAAGGACCGTCCTGCCGAGCATGTGGCCTCGGGCGAGCTCGCTCCTCGACGGGGCGATCACCGTGAGCCTCGACCAAACGGCGGCCGCCGTGCGGCTTCTCGCGGAGCGCGCGCGCGTTGTCGCCGAGGGAGCTGGCGGGCTCGCACTCGCGGGCGCTCTTTCCGAACGTCGCGAGACCTGGAAGGAGGTCGTGGTGGTTGTTTCGGGCGGCAACATCGACTCGGCTGCATTCAGTGAGATTCTTCGCGGGCGAGTGCCCGCCGTCTAGCCGTTTCGGGCACTGTCGTGCCAGGGCACCGCGGTAGACTTCGCGCCATGGCTACGACAGAACCACAACAGCTATGGGGCGGCGAGACCACGAAGGCGATCGACAACTTTCCGGTCTCGGGTGAACCCATTCCAGTGCCCGTCGCCCGGTGGCTGGGCCGCATCAAAGCAGCGTCTGCCCGAGCCAACGCGGCACTTGGACTTCTCGATCAGGACATTGCAGATCGGATCGCAGCAGCAGGCGATCGAGTTGCGGCCGGCGAGTTTGACGACCAGTTTCCGATTGACGTCTTTCAGACAGGGTCGGGGACGTCTTCGAACATGAACGCGAATGAAGTGCTCGCCAAGCTTGCGGGAGACGGCGTGCACGCGAACGATCACGTCAATATGGGACAGTCGTCGAACGACGTCTTCCCCTCGGCTGTACATCTCGCCACGCTCGACGGGCTTGTCAACGATCTCCTACCGGCGCTCGACCAGCTCGCGAATTCACTGGGCGCGAAGGCCGATTCATTCTGCGAGATCGTCAAATCAGGGCGGACGCATCTCATGGATGCGGTCCCTGTGACGCTCGGCCAGGAGTTCGGCGGCTACGCAGCTCAGGTGCGTCAGAGTATTGCGAGGGTCGAATCGACGCGCGAGCGGGTCGGCCAGATCCCACTCGGAGGAACAGCGACCGGCACGGGGCTCAACACGCACCCCGACTTTGCGGCCAAGGTACGCGAACTCATGGCGGCCGATACCGGGCTGCGGATCCTGCCGCCCGCTGATCCCTTCGAAGCTCAGGCGGCAAGGGACGGATTGGTCGAGGCCTCCGGCGCGCTCAAGACGGTCGCTGTCTCGTTGACAAAGATCGCCAACGATCTGCGACTCATGGGCTCCGGTCCACGCGCAGGTCTGGCCGAGATCTTCCTGCCCGAGCTTCAAAAGGGCAGCTCGATCATGCCCGGCAAGGTCAACCCCGTCATTCCCGAAGTCGTGACCCAGGTTGCGGCTCAGGTGATCGGAAACGACGCTGCCATCACGGTCGGCGGCATGCAGGGCCACTTCGAGCTCAACGTATTTGTGCCGATGATCGCTCGCAACATCACGCAGTCGACGGCGCTTCTCGCGAGTGCGTGTCGACTGCTTGCGACGAAGTGCGTCGACGGCATCGAGGCGAACACCGCAGTGTGCAACTCATACGCCGAGCAGACCCTCTCAGCTGCGACCGCGCTCAACCCGTATATCGGCTACGACCTCGCGTCGGAGATCGTCAAGGATGCCGCTGCGAGCGGCCGGTCTCTCAGGGAGGCCGCACGCGACAAGGGTGTCACGGACGATGTGCTCGACAAGGCGCTCGACTACCCACGCATGGCGCAGGGCGGAATTCTCTGAGCCACTGCACGATGTGCGCGGCATCGGCCGAGCCCCCTCGGCACTGGCACTGCATCGAATGCGGTGAACCGCTCGCCACACCTCTCGCAAGTCCAGAACTCGCGAGTCTCGTAGACGGGACGAGCGGGGTTTCGC
>JAUXJK010000171.1 GCA_030624785.1 Actinomycetes bacterium | reverse complement strand
GTAGGCGCTGAGGTACACGGTTTGGGAGAGACCGCGGTTCCGCCCGTGCCCGCCGCAATCGGCAACGCCCTCGCATCTCTCGGGATTCACGTGAACGAACTGCCGATCACGTCCGAAGCGGTTCTTCTTGCCATCGATGGCTCCGAGGGCATCAGAAGATGAAGATTTGCTTCGTCCTCAACGGGCGCGACGTCGAGATCGAAGCCTCGGCGACAACGAGCTTGCTCAGCGTCCTGCGTCAGCAGTGTGAGATCTACTCTGTACGCGAAACATGTGGGATCGGTGTCTGCGGTGCCTGCACGGCACTCGTCGACGGCGTCCCGATATCCACGTGTATCCAGCTCGCGCCAATGGCGGCGGGCTGCGACGTAGTTACGGCAGAGGGACTTGCCGAGGATGATCCAGTCGTGGCGGCATTCGCCGACGCCCGCGCGTTCCAGTGTGGCTTCTGCACACCTGGCTTCGTCCTCACGGTGAAGCATCTTCTCGAAGAGAACCCGCAACCGACCGATCCCGAGAGCCGACTAGCTCTCGCCGGAAACCTTTGTCGCTGTGGCTCCTACTTGAACATCCTGGCAGCCGTGCAACGCGCGTCGAAGGAGCACGATCCGTGAAAACACGGATGACCATAGTGTGTTGGTGTACAAGGGTTGCGCCTCGGAGCGCGACCAGCAATCAAGACAACGGGAGGCGACATGGCGTTCACTGCAACAAAGGATCTGATGCTTCCGGCAACGGTCACGGGGTCGTGGCCGCGGCCGCATTGGTACACGGAGAACATGTGGGGTCGACCGCTTGACACGGCGATGATGAACCCGTGGTATCGGGAGCAGTTCACCGACGCGCATGCCGTCGTCGTCTCGGATCAGCTGCGCTGCGGACTCGACCTGCTCACGACCGGCGACTACCACCTCGACGAGGACATCGCCGGCCGCTCGTGGCACCACTATCCGCTGCAACGCTGGAAAGGACTGGAGCACGAGGAACTCCAGACGAGGAGCACGCGCTCCGAACTGCTTTCCTACCCCACGGGCACGATGCTCGACTCAATCTACAAAACATGGCGCTGGCCCAGGGTCACCGACAAGGTTGAGCACGACCCGAAGAATCCCCTCGAGTACGCCAAGATCTGGCGCATAGCCCAGCAAGCAGCAGCCAAGTCCGGCGGGCAAGTCAAGTTCGGAACATGCTCGGCTCAGGTGCTCGCATTCTTCCTCGACGCTCACACCGACCACTACGACCTCGACGACAAGATGCAGCTCACCTGGGACATGGCAGAGGCCATGAACCTAGAGCTGCGTCAGCTCGCTGCCGCAGGCTGCAAGGTGATCCAGATCGAGGAGCCGACGCTGCACTTCATGGCGTGTTACTACCCGAAAGAAACCAAGCTCCTCGACTTCTTGGTCGACTGCTTCAATCGCGAGATCGAAGGTCTCGACGATGTCGAGGTCTGGATCCATACGTGCTGGGGAAACCCGAACATGCAGAAGGTTTTCTCCGACGAGTCGTATGCCAACTCGATCGAGATCTACCTCGAGCGACTCAAGGGCGACGTGTGGACGATCGAAGCGACCGAGAACGATCTCAAGGAGCTACCGCTCTTCAAGCCGCACACCGATTCGCTGAGCAAGAAGGTCGCCGTCGGAGTGATCAGCCATCGAACGCTGCAGGCGGACTTTCCTGACGTGATCGCCGATCGAGTTCGACGAGCCATGAAGTACATCCCCGCCGACAAGCTCTGCTTGTCGTCGGATTGCGGTTTCGGACGGCAGGGCTTCAACCGCCATCTCGCCTTCTACAAGGCCGCCGGCATCCCACTCGCCCGAAATATCATCCTCAAGGAGCTCGGCGTCGATGAGCGCTACATCCCCTCATCCGACGACGCCCTGGCGTGGGATCAGTTGCCCGACGACGAGCCACTGACCCACATGAAGCCGTTGCGCTAACGAACGAGGCCGCGGGCCTCGACTTCGATGAGCTTTTCGACCGTCCCGCCCCGGGCGCCGAGGACAAAGTCGTGCAGGTTGACGCAGGCACACACGTGGTTGGGGATCACCGAGAGTCGATCCCCAACCACGAGACCAGCGTCGCTGCTTGCAGTGTCGATGTAGCCGTGCTCCTCGTTAAAGGCGATGATGCTCAGGTGTGGATGTCCGACGACCTCACCGAACCCACCGTCCACATGCGGGTCACTTGTGAGCGTCTTGCTCCCGGCGTCGATCGCGACCCGCCCCGGAACGGAGGTTGAGATCACAGTCACCTCCACGCTCAGTGCGCAGGCCTCGAGCCCAAGCGAAGGCTCACTGGCAGCACTCTGGCGATCGAAGAAGATCGCCGTACCGGCGCGGAGCTCGTTGACGCATGTCTCGTGGGTCAGGTAGCGAGTCGGGGTCGACCCGCCTGAGATCCGCTCGCACGAGACTCCAGCTTTCGCGAACTCCTCACGCACCTCCAGGATCATCGCGTTCATCTCCTCGAGCCCGGGTCGCAGATCGTCGAGAGATCCCCGAAGGTGTCCTGGATACGTTGAGACGCCAACTATCTCGATCGACGGCAGGCAATCGACTGCTTGGGCAAGCTCACACGCGGCCTCTGCGCTGCCGAGTCCCGTCCGCCCGAGACCCGTATCGAGCTCGACCAGAACGTCGGCACGAGTACCGGCCGCTGCGAGCGCGCCGGATAGTCCCTGCGCCGAGCCGTGCGAATCGAGAGCAACCGTCAGTGGCACCTCACCAGCGACACGGGCGAGTCGTCGCCATGCGAGTTCGCCCACGGGTGGAAAGTGCATCAACAGCGGTCCGAGACCGGCGTCGGCGAACACCTCGGCTTCCCCTGGCTTGGCAACCGTGAGACCGACCGCGCCAGCGTCGAATTGAAGCTGACCAAATACCGTCGATTTATGCGTCTTGGTGTGAGGCCACAGAGCGATCTCGTGCTCCTGCGTGTAGCCATGAAGGCGAGCCAGGTTGGCCTCGGCTCGGTCCAGATCGACTACGGCCACGGGCGTCGGCGCGTCGACTACGTCGCTACCAACACACGGTTCGAGCAGTCGCCGGGAGCGCTCATGGGCCGTCATCGGGGTCGCAGGGTGGGCGGAGCGGCTTTAGGTATTTGCATCGGCACGGTGTAACTGGTCGTTGGTGGCGGACTACCAGGCGCCCGTGGCACCTGGCAGCGGGTTCGGATCATCCAGGGCACGAGAGCAGTATCAGCGACCACCATGCCCTCACGGGAGTCGAGAGTCTGACGCTCCGTCATGCGCAAACACACGGCACTGTGCTTCATCGTCGAAGCTGACCGACAAACCGCGCGGTAAGCGAGCCCGAGCGAAAGGGCTCGTCAGCAACCTCGACCTCCGCGTAGCCGACGCTTCGAACAAGCTCCGCGACGCGGCCGCGTTCCTCGGGGTCGCTCGCACGCGCAAGCTCTCGCTCGCCCAGCTCGACGCGAGCACGCGTGCCGAAATGACGGACACGGAGCACTTCGTACCCTCGACCCTTCAGCGCGACCTCCGCGGCATCGATTTGCGCGAGGGTCGTGGCATCTACCGGCGTGCCGTGCGGGACACGCGACGCGAGACACGGTGATGCCGGCTTCTCCGCGCTCGGAACGCCGAGCTCTCGGGCGAGCTCGCGCACCTCTTCCTTGCCGATGCCGGCCTCTATCAAGGGGTGAACGACATTGTGTTCTTCGGCCGCGCGTAGGCCCGGCCGCCAGTCGCCAAGATCGTCCGCGTTCGCTCCTGAGAGCACGAAGTGAAAGCCGCGCGAGTGCGCGAGCGCAGCGAGTTGCTCGTACAACTCCGTCTTGCAGTGGTAACAGCGATCGGAGCCGTTTGCTCGATACTGCGCTCGGGCGAGCTCGCTAGTGGTGATCACCTCGTGGGCGATCCCAACGGCCTTGGCAACGCCCTGCGCTCCGTCGAGCTCCCCGGTTGCGAGCGCGGGCGACACGGCTGTAACTGCGAGGGCGCGGCCTCCCAGAGCCCGGGCCGCCAGAGCCGCGACGACCGATGAATCCACTCCACCGGAGAACGCGACGATTGCGCTCCCAAGCGACGCGATCCGAGAGCTGAGCTCGTCCTGACTAGCCACGTGCGCTCATGTCGGCCGCTGCAAGTGCCTGGGCCCAGATCGCCTTGACCGGCTGGCCGCTCTGGCGCGCAAGTGCGGCGCAATCATCGTGTTCTGGAGCCACGTTGACGACTTCTCCATTCAAGATCCCGACCTTGATACGCACCGTCCCGCCAGCCAGTCTAACTTCGCGGTGCTCACGATCGAGCTCGAGTCGATCAAGGCGGGAGAACCTCACACCAAGCGACGAAGTTTCGCGAAGCAGAGCCCCGGCTATTCGTGTCTCGTCGGCCGGGCGGCACAGCGCCGCCAGCACGACGCCGGGTCGACCTTTCTTCATCTGAGCGGGCGTCACCCAGACGTCTAGAGCGCCCTCGGCAAAGCAACGCTCGGCCGCGTCAGGAACGAGCTCTGGGTTGAGATCATCGATGTTGGTTTCGACGAGACTCACTACCGTTCGCGCACCCTCGGACACGCCGATGAGAACGCGCACGACGTTCGGGCGATCGGGTGGGTCGCTCGTTCCGGCTCCGTAGCCGACCGCATCAAGCGTGAGAAGAGGTGGGGGCCCGAACTGCTCAGCGAGACCCACGGCAAGAGCGGCGCCGGTGGGTGTCACGAGCTCACCTTCGTGGCCAACGCCCTTGAGCTGCGCGCCGCGCAAGAGCTCAACCGTCGCGGGGGCGGGGACCGGCAATACGCCGTGGGCCGCGCGAACGAGTCCCCGCGAGTAGGGCAACGGCGAACACTCGACACGACTCACGGAGAGTTCATCGAGTAGGAGCGTCGCACCGCAGACGTCAACGAGGGTGTCGACACCACCGATCTCGTGGAAGTGCACGTCGTCGATAGAGACGCGATGCAGCTTCGCCTCCGCAGTCGCGAGTAGCAACAGTACCCCGACGGCACGCTCTTTGACACGATCGGGAAGCTCGGCAGCGTCGATCAGCTCGCGCATCCGCCGCCAAGTGCGCGGTGGCGGATCGTCAGGAGGAATGACATCAACATGCAGGGCCGCCACACCTCTACGCTCCACCTCGGTGACGCTGATCCCGACCGAGCCGAGCCCGAGGCGCGAAGGCAGTTGCTGGAGGAGTTCGACGTCAGCGCCAGCGTCGAGCAAGGCCGCGAGCAGCATATCTCCAGCGAGACCGCCGACGCAGTCGATGTATGCCAGCCGC
>JAUXJK010000008.1 GCA_030624785.1 Actinomycetes bacterium | reverse complement strand
CCCGTCGTTGCACGAGGAGCAGTTCGAGTCGATCCTGGCCGTTCCGATCGTGGCAAGGGACGTCCTCGAGGGAGCCCTGAACATCCGCACTCTCGAGCCGCGCGAGTTCGACGAAGATGAGATCGGGTTGCTGCTGACGATCGCGGCGCAGGTTGCCCAGGCCATTGAAAACGCGAAGCTCTACGACCATGCTCAGCGGCGGGTCGCGGAGCTCGAGGCTCTTGCCCGCATATCGGAGGCCGTGTCCGAGTCGCTCTACCTAGAAGAGTGTCTCGAGGAGATCGTTGGCACGACCATCGATGCTGTCGGCGCCACGGGCGCTGCCGTCGTTCTCCAGGACGGGACCGTCGCATGGCCTAGCGGTAGCGCGGGAGCTCATGCGGTGCGCGTTCCGTTGCGTTGGAACGGACGGCAGATCGGCGAGCTGGTATGTGATCGCGATACGCCGTTCACGGCCGAGGATGGAACGCTTCTCACGTCGGTCGCCCATCAGGCGGCAGTAGCTCTTGTACACGGGCGCGCCGCGATGCGCGGAGTCCTAGCCCAGGAGATCCATCATCGTGTGAAGAACAATCTGCAGACTGTTGCGTCGATGCTGCGGCTCCAGGCTCGCTCCACGGACGTCGATCCTCGGCAAGCGCTCGAGGACAGCGTGAATCGAATTCTCGCAATCGCGGCCGTGCACGAGGTCCTCACCGAGCAACAGGAAGACGACGTCGACCTCGCCGAGCTACTCCAACGCCTCAGGCGCATGATCATGAGCGGTCTCGGGGCTGGCAAGACTGTTGAGACCGACATCGCAGCTGTCTCGCTCGAAGGTGCGCGTGCGACGCATCTGGCGCTCGTGTTCTCGGAGCTCCTGCAGAACGCGCTCGAGCATGGCGGCGAGCACGTGATCCTTCAGCTTGTGCTCGAGAACGATGATGCGAAGTTGATTGTGAGCGACGACGGCTCGGGTGTCGGCGATGCGAAGCTCGGTACAGGCCTCTCGATCGTTGAGGCGCTCGTCGAGAACGAGCTGCGGGGCGAGCTGATGCTTGAAGATGTGCCGGGTCTTCGTGCGACAGTGGTATTCCCGCTGTGAGCGAGCGCGTGCTCATCGCCGAGGACGAGACGTTGATTCGGCTTGATCTGCGGCAACTGCTCGAGGCTGCAGGATTTGAGGTGTGTGCAGAAGCACGCAACGGTCTCGAAGCCGTTCAGCTCGCGCAGTCAGAGGAGCCGGACATCGCAATACTCGACGTCAAGATGCCAGAGCTCGACGGCATCGAGGCAGCGAGACGCATTCTGGATCAGCGGTCGATTCCGATTGTGATGCTTACCGCGTACAGCCAGGAAGAGTTGGTGTCGCGGGCAGTGGAGGCCGGCGTCTTTGGCTATCTGGTCAAGCCGTTTCGAGATGAGGATCTGATTCCCGCCCTCTCAACCGCTCGAGCGCGGCACGACGAGTTGAACGAGCTTCGCGAGGACGCCCGCTCCCTGAACGAGGCACTCGAGGCTCGGAAGATCGTCGAGCGTGCGAAGGGGCTGCTTATGGATCGAGAGGGGCTAACCGAGTCGGAGGCCTTCGCTCGGTTGAGGCGTGCTAGTCAGGTGTCGGGCAAGCCGATGCGTATCGTCGCCGAGGCATTGATTGCCACGTTTTCGACCCACAGGTAACGTTCGCCAGTGGTAAATGAGAGTGGAGGGCCAACCAGGCGGCGGCAGCTCGACATGGTTGAACACGGCGTGTAGGGGAGCCTTTGTAGTGACCGTTGACATTCAGACTCTTTCCATTGACACGATTCGCACGCTCGCGATGGACGCCGTCCAGGCTGCCAACGCGGGTCACCCCGGTACGGCGATGGCGCTTGCGCCGCTCGCCTACACGCTCTTCACCAAGCATCTGCGAGCGAATCCAGCCGATCCCGACTGGTCGAATCGCGATCGGTTTGTTCTCTCGGCGGGTCATGCCTGCGTGTTGCAGTACGCCGCCCTTCACCTGGCTGGTTATGCCGTATCGCTCGATGAGCTAAAGCGCTTCCGACAGTGGGGCTCGATCACGCCCGGCCATCCGGAGCATCAGCTGACGCCAGGCGTTGAGACAACAACAGGGCCGCTTGGACAGGGATTCGGCAATGCAGTCGGCATGGCGATGGCCGAGCGATTCCTGGGCGAGCGCTACAACCGGCCCGGCCGGGAGATCGTCGACCACCGCGTGTATGTGATCGCCTCCGACGGAGACCTGATGGAAGGCGTTTGCCAGGAGGCGGCCTCGATTGCGGGTCATCTGGCGCTCGACAAGTTGACTGTCTGTTACGACGACAACCGAATCACGATCGATGGATCGACCGCAGTCTCTTTCGATCGCGAGGACAAACTCGGTCGCTTCGCGGCGTACGGATGGCACGTGCAGTCGGTGGCCGACGCGAACGATGTCGACGCCCTTGATGCCGCTCTTTTGGCTGCCCGCGAGCAGACCGAGGCCCCGTCTTTGATCGCGGTTCGGTCCCGTATCGCATACCCGGCACCGAACGCTCAGGACACGTCAGACGCTCACGGTGCTCCGCTCGGAGTGGAAGAGATTCGGCTCACCAAGAAGGTCCTTGGGTGGGATCCTGATGTGAGCTTCGTGGTGCCTGCAGAGGTGTATGAGCACGTGGGTCAAGCGGCGTCGAGCGCGGCGGCCCAGCAAGACTGGAAGGAGCTCTTCGACGTCTGGGCGGCCGAAGACCCGGAGCTGCTGGCCGACTGGGAACGAGCGTGGACCGGCGACGTCGGCCCACTGACCGATGTCCTGCCGACGTTCGAAGCGGGCCAGTCGATCGCGACACGCGCCGCCGGCCAGAAATCGATGCATGCTTTTGCGAACCAGGTGCCGACAATGGTTGGCGGCTCCGCAGATCTTGTCGCGTCGAACAAAACTGATTTTCCCAACGGCGGCGTGTTCGCTCCGATCCATGCTGGTCGTAACGTAGCCTTTGGAATTCGCGAGCACGCGATGGGCGCGATCGTCAATGGACTCGCCCTTCACGGCGGAATCACCAAACCATACGGAGCCACGTTCCTCGTCTTCAGTGACTACATGCGTGGTTCTGTCCGACTTTCGGCTCTCACACATCTACCTGTGGTTTGGGTGTGGACTCACGATTCGATCGGCGTCGGGGAGGATGGACCGACCCACCAGCCCGTCGAGCACGTGATGTCGCTTCGGATGATGCCGAACCTCTGGGTGATGCGACCAGGCGACGCCAACGAGACTGCCTTCGCCTGGAAGGTCGCACTCGAGCGCAAAGACGGTCCGGTAGCACTCATTCTTTCGCGGCAGGGCATTCCCGTGGTTGAACGCGATGGCCCTGGAAGCTGTGCTGCCGCAAGCGGCGTCGAACGCGGCGCGTACGTCCTTTGGCAGACTGGTGTGGGAGCTCCGGACGTGACAATTTTGGCTACCGGCTCTGAGGTGCAGCTGGCACTCGACGCAGCTGCTGCTCTCGGTGAGCGCGACCTCAACGCTCGCGTCGTCTCGATGCCGGGTTGGGAGCTCTTCGAGCTTCAGGATCAGAGCTATCAGGACGAGGTTCTTCCGGCAGACGGATCCCCGCGCATCGCCGTCGAGGCAGGCGTCTCGCTTGGCTGGCAGCGGTGGGTCGGCAACTCCGACTCGATCGTGGGCGTCGACAACTACGGTGCCTCGGCCCCGGCGGGAACTCTGTTCGAGAAACTAGGCATTACGGTGGAAAAGGTGGTTGAGTGTGCAATTCGGGCGCTCGGAAACCCGGTATGAGCTGGTCGACGTGCAACACAGGAGGAATCGCATGACCGAAAGCAGGCTTCACCAAGTGGCCCAACTCGGTCAGAGCGCGTGGATCGATTTTCTGTCACGAGAACTCGTGCGTTCCGGCGAACTCGCACGGATGGCCGAAGATGACGCAATCGTTGGTGTCACGTCCAACCCAACGATCTTCCAGCAGGCGCTTGCGACAGGCGATCGCTACGACGAGCAGCTTGCAGCGCTCGCAGGCTCCGACATGACGACGAAGGAGCTCTTCGTCGCCCTTGGATCAGTCGACGTGAGCGAGGCCTGCGACGTGCTTGCGGGCGTGCACGACGCGACCGGTGGGGTCGACGGCTACGTCTCATTCGAGGTCGATCCGACGCTGGCGTACGACGCCGAAGCGACGATCGCCGAGGCGGCTCGGCTCCATGATCAGATCGATAAGCACAACCTCTACGTAAAGATTCCAGCAACTCGGCCCGGCCTGACAGCGATTGAAGAGATGATCTCGCGGGGGCGCCCGATCAACGTCACGTTGATCTTCTCGCTGCAACGCTACGAAGAGGTGGTTGAGGCTTACCTTCGCGGGTTGGAGCGGCTTGTGGCTGCAGGCGGCGATCCGGCAAACGTCAACTCGGTTGCAAGTTTCTTCGTATCTCGAGTCGATAGCGAGGCGGACGCTCGGCTCGACGCTCTGGGTGGCCACGACGAGCTCAAGGGCAAGCTCGCGATCGCAAATGCGCGCCTTGCGTACCGCCACTATCTCGAGGTGTTCTCGAGCGAGCGCTGGGATTTTCTCGCGTCGAAGGGTGCCCGGCCACAGCGGTGCCTGTGGGCGTCAACATCCACGAAGAATCCCGAGTATCGAGACGTGCTCTACGTGGAGGAGCTGATCGGCCCCAACACTGTCAACACACTTCCGGAAGCCACGATTCGCGCATTTCAGGATCACGGCGACCCGAGCGCGCGACTCACCCATGGCGCCGATGATGCGGCGAAAGTCCTCGAGGCACTCGCAGATGCGGGCGTCGACTACGACGACATCACCGATGTGCTCGAACGGGAAGGCGTCGAAAAGTTCGTTGCGTCATTCGTCGATCTGCTCGACGGAATCGCAGCAAAACGCTCCGCGCTCACGGGGTAGGCAATGACCTTCGACGCGGCTGGAGCAGTCGAGCGAATCTGGGCCCGCGACGCGTCGCTATGGACTGGCAGCGGCGAGCAGCATTGGCTTGGATGGCTCGACGTTCCCGAACGCATGCAAGACAAGATCGCGGAGTTCTCGGAGTTCGCTCAACGGGTCAAGGACGACGGCGTCGAGCACTTCGTCCTGCTTGGCATGGGCGGATCAAGCCTCGCGCCTGAGGTGCTCCGTCGGCTTTCGGGCCAGGCCACGTTCGACGTACTCGATTCCACCCACCCACAGGCCATCGCCAATCTAGCCGAGTCGCTGCGGCTGCCCAAAACGTTGTTCATAGTTGCGTCGAAGTCGGGCACGACGACAGAGACACGCTCCCACCTTGACTTCTTCTGGGATCGAACAGGCGGTGTGGGCGATCAGTTTGTGGCGATCACCGATCCCGGCAGCGACCTCGATGTACTGGCCACCGAACGCCGGTTTCGCGCCTGTTTCAAGGGAGAACAGGAGATTGGCGGGCGCTACTCGGCGCTCTCGGCGTTCGGTCTTGTGCCGGCCGCGCTGATGGGGCTCGATCTCGAAGCGATTATCGATGGCGCGTTGAAGATGGCCGCGTCTTGCAAGGTCGCTGACGCCGCTACCAATCCGGGTCTTGAGCTTGGCCTCGAGCTCGGCAATGCCTGGCGTGCAGGTCGCGACAAGATTGCGCTGAACCCCAATCCTGGCGGCTTTGGACTCTGGGCCGAACAGTTGATCGCTGAGTCGACAGGCAAGGACAATAAGGGACTGATTCCCTGTCCCGACGAGGACCCCGCGGGCGCCGATCGTCACGCAGCTGAGATTCGCCTGACCGAGACAGCTGGGGTCGGCGCCGAGTTCTATCGCTTCGAGTTTGCCACTGCCGTGGCGGGCGCGATGTTGGGAATCAACCCGTTCGACCAACCCAACGTTCAGGAGGCCAAGGATCGAACCGCCGCCATCCTGGCTGGTGGGGAACAACCGGTTCTGGACGGTGTTGGTTCGCTTGACACCCTGCTGGGCAGTGCGCAAGAAGGTGACTATGTGGCCCTGCTCGCGTTCGTCCCGCCAACTACAGAGAATGAGCGCCGCCTCGCGCAAGCGCGCTCGAGTATCAGCCGCCGAACGGGTCTTGCAACAACCGCCGGATTCGGGCCTCGCTACCTCCATTCCACAGGCCAACTTCACAAGGGAGGTCCCGGATCGGGGCTTTTCCTGCAGATGGTCGACGACCCGCCCCACCTCGAGATTCCAGGGCGAGAATACGGGTTTAGACGACTCATTCGAGCCCAAGCGCTGGGTGACTTCGAGGCCCTCCAGGAGCGCGGCCGGCGGGCCGCACGCATCTCCTGGTCGGAGCTCGACGCGTGAGTGCAGACAAACCCGAACTCGACGAGGATGCCCTGCTAGCCGGACTTGTTGGGCCGGGAACTCCGGATCCGAGCACGCTTGTGATCTTCGGCGCGTCCGGTGATCTCTCACGCCGGAAGCTTCTCCCAGCGCTCTACGCGCTCGCCGTCAACGGGCTGCTTCCGGATGCATTCGCGGTGCTTGGTGTTGGACGAAAGGCAATCAGCAACGAGGCGTTCCAGGCCGAGATGCGCTCAGCTGTCGAGGAACACACGCGGCTGCCCTTCGACGAAGCAACGTGGGAGGGTCTTGCGAGCGGTATGCGCTACATCGCGGCAGAACTCGAAGACGAAGCGGCAGGGGGGCCTGTAACCGACGCGCTCCGGGCGCTTGAGGCTGAGCACGGAACGCAGGGCAACAGAGTCTTCTATCTGGCGATTCCCCCGGCGGCAATGGAAAACGTTGTGGGGTCGGTGGCGACCTGGCGCCCTACCGGCGGTTGGCGCCGACTGATCGTAGAGAAGCCGTTCGGGCATGACCTTGCGAGTGCGCGTCAGCTCAACGCCTTCATCCTTGAGCGGTTCTCTGAGGACGAGGTGTATCGCATCGACCACTACCTGGGAAAAGAGACGGTTCAGAACCTTGCAGTACTCCGCTTTGCCAACGGCATCTTCGAGCCGGTCTGGAATCGCCAGTTCATCGACCATGTTCAGATCACAGTCGCCGAATCGATCGGCATCGGATCCAGAGCCGCGTTCTACGAGGAAACCGGCGCGACGCGTGACATCTTCCAGAACCATCTGTTGCAGTTGCTTGCGCTCACGGCGATGGAGCCGGCAGCTGACTTCACGGCCGATGCTGTTCGCAACGAGAAGGTCAAGGTGTTCAAGTCGCTCGAGCGACCAGCCAGCGACGAGGTGGTTCGAGGTCAGTATGGGCCCGGCGTTGTCGAAGGAGTCGAAACCATCGCGTATCGGGATGAGGAGGCCGTGGCCCAGGACTCCACGACGGAGACGTACTTTGCTGCCGAGTTGCATATTGACAACTGGCGCTGGGCCGGAACGCCTTTCTTTGTGCGCTGCGGCAAGCGGCTAGCGCGGCGCGAAACAACGATCGCCATTCAGTTCAAGAACGTGCCGCACCTGCCGTTTGCGCTCGATTCGGACGATGATGTCCGTCCAAACGTCCTGCTGATCCACATTCAGCCCGATGAGGGCGTTTCGATGACGCTCAACGCGAAGGTTCCCGGCCACGGCGTCACAATCAGGACGGTGAACATGGACTTCGCATACGGCGGTTCGTTTCGAGCCGACCTGCCGGAGGCCTACGAGCGGCTCATCCTTGACTGCATGCTCGGCGACGCCATCCTCTTCACGCGCGCCGACGAGGTCGAGGAGCAGTGGACGCTGGTCGACGCCATTCGCGCATCGTGGACCGAGACAGGGTCCGCCGACCCGGTTGCCTATGACGCTGGCAGCTGGGGCCCGTCTGAGGCTGAGGATCTCATGCAAAGGGAAGGTCGGGCGTGGCGACGTGATTGAGTCGGCTCCACGCGACCGGCGAGGCCTGGCTTAGCTCGCCAGGCTCCGGGAGCAGGGCGAGCTGCGGTCGGGAGAACTCGGCCAGGTGGTTCGTGATTCCCTATTCGAGGAGGCTGTATGCGCGTTGTCATCGGTGACGATCTAGCGGAACTCGGGGCAGATTGGATCGCCCAGCGCGCTGAGGGGCAGGCGCAGTTCGCGATCTCGCTCGCGGGTGGCTCGACGCCTCGTGTCGTCTACGAACGCCTCGCAACGTTGCCCCTCGCGTGGGAAACCTGGCACGTGTGGTGGGGTGACGAGCGCATGGTCCAGCCTGACCACGCCGACTCGAATGAGCGGATGGCACGGGAGGCCCTCCTCGACAAGGTCGGAATTCCGGAATCGCAGATCACACCGCTACGCGGGCTCGACACGCCCCTACCGACGCAGTTCGATGTCGTGCTGCTCGGAATTGGCACCGACGGCCACACAGCCTCGCTGTTTCCGGGCGATGCTGGTCTCGATGCAACTGCTCCAATCGTTCAGGTCGACCGGCCCGATCATCCGCGACTCAGCCTCACGTACCCGGTCATCAATGCAGCCAAGTGCGCCGTATTTCTTGCAAGCGGAGAGGGCAAGCGCGAGATAGTCAAGCGCGTGATTGAGCGAGATCCTGCGCTCCCGGCGTCGCACGTGCAGGCAGGCGAGACGGTCGTGCTTGCTGATCGCACGGCGCTCGAGGGCGAGAGTGAAGCGAGTTCGAGCTAGCGCGCGCGCTGGGCGAGCGCACGCTTCTTTACGAGAATGCGGCGGCCGTCCTTGCTGTTGACGCTTGCGACAACACGAATCTTCGCATTGCGCGCGACCCGTTTCGGGATTCGTAGCTTGACGGACTTCCTCTTCCCAGCCTTCAGTCGACGGGTGATCTTCTTGGCCTTCTTCTTTCCGATACGGAACTTGACCGGCTTGCCGTTCGCGAGCACGCGGATCGTGGCGCGGGCCGCGACCGTCGAGCGAAGCGACAGCGAAAGGAACGCGCCCTGGAGGTCGACGCCGAGATTGCTTGCAAACGGAACGGCTCCCTCTTCGATCGTCAAGCACAGCTGCTTGGTTTCGGAACTCACATGTCCTACCCCATCGATTGCCGTGGCATAGATGCAATGAACTCCTTCGTCGAGCCAGTTCAGATCGTTGACCCGGATCGTCGCAACGCCGGCGGCGTCTGCATGACCGCTGCCAATTGCGATGCCATCTTCGAAGATGATGACGCGCACGCTGGGCTCGGTTACGAATACGAGTCGGGGGCGCGGATTCTTCGTGGCGTTGTCCGTAGAACTCGGGCCGTCGTCGTCCGCTTCAAGTAGATCGGGGGTGCCGACTACCGGAGGCGTACCGTCGATCTGAATGGTGATCGTGCTGCTCGGCGTAGATGTATTGCCGGCGAGGTCGGAGGCAACAGCATGGATCGTGTGCGCTCCGTCGGCCAGTGGGGTGGCGGTTACAACGTCGGCCCCTGACAGCGCCACTCCAAGTATCAGGAAGGTCTCGGAGATCTGCCCCGTCCCCAAAAGCACAGCGCCTTCGTAGGTCTTGACAGTCGTGGACGTATCGTCGCCGTCGACGAACACCGTGAACGTCGGCGTCTGGGTGAATGTGAACTGGCCTCCGCCCGAGTTGAGAAGAACCGGGGGTCCCGAGATCGTCGGCGGAGCCGTGTCGATCTCGATTTCGATTGACAAGGAGTGATTGCTCTCCTCGCCGATGGCGTTCTTGGTGGTTGCGGTGGCGTCGTAGATTGCGTCGGGAGTGCTTGCCGCGCTAACCGTGGCGAAACCGGTGCCGTCGATCGTGGCAGTTCCGACTGCTGTCGGACTTTGCGTCGGGTCGGCGAGATAGAGGGTGACGGTCAGGCCGGCCTGGGCGACGCCGGCGTTGACGAGAAAGTCTGGGGTGGCGTCGTTCGTGATCTCGTCGGTCGCGCTGACTCCCGAGTCGGATGCGTCTAGTAGATCGGGAATTGACGGCGAGGGCGGCTGCGCACCGAAGGCCGTGCTGGCTGTGATCAGGGCGACGGCGGTTGCCGTGGCACCCGCGCCCAGGAGCGATCTCAGCGATCGACGCTTCATGAGCGCGCCACGATCGAGAAGGTCGGCGCAGTCATTCTGAGCTGGACGGGTTCGCTCCAGCTAAGTCCCGGGTTGCCTGGCAGCGAGAGGTCGAGTCCTCGCACGCGGTAGAACCATTTTCCAGGAGAGAGACGAGCCTGCAGCTGCGTGCCGGGCGTGAACTTCCGCTTGAGCGTCTTCCAGGCATTCTTCTTGCGGCTGAACTGAACCTCGTACTTCGTGGCACCCACAGCGGGCTTCCACGCGACTACAACGCGCTGGAAGAAGCTGGGCACTTCAGCGCCGGAGGAGACAACCTTGCCGGCTGGAGAAAGTCCTGAGGCGAACGGGACGCCAGACTCGGTCGTCGTGACGACACCGGACGTCTTCCCGAAACCGAAGCCTTTGCCCTGGGCACACATGTCCTCGGGGAATACGACGTCTTTGTAGATGACCTTACCGTCGGTTGGGTTCGATGGATCGTCCGGGATGATCTGGGGTACGACTGGTACCACCGTCCATATGTAGCGGGCACTCGGCCAATCGAGATCCCAGAGGCCGTTGCGTCGGAGCTCAACGTCACCACTTGACGTCGAGAGTTTGTTCTTCTTGGGCTCGCTCGAGCTCGAGTCGCCGCTCGAGGCGCCATCTTCAGAGCCTTCGGCGTCGGAGTCGTCTGATGCGCCGCTCGTAGCCGCCTCCTCGTCGGTCGAGGATTCGTCGAGAACGCCTGACGCGCGAATTCGCTCGTCTCCGGCTGTGTAGACGTCGTCGCCTTCACTGCCATCGTTCAGGAAAACTCCAGGAGCTGCCGAGAGTCCCTTGCCGTCCGTTGGGAGATCTAGTGGCGGAGTGAGTCGAGGGACGTACGCAGGGCTCCCGACGAGGTCGGAGACGTGCACGACGTTGCTACAGGTGTTGTCGGTGAAGACGTAGACGTGGTAGAGCGGACACGTGATTCCGAACAGTTGAGATAGCACTGAGCAGTCGCCGAACGACTCACCGAACGGGCCGCGAGCTCCAGTCCAGAAGAATCCGGGCGAGAGTCCATGCGGCCCCGGCCCCGGAGCGCCCGTCGGGCCTGCCGAAAACACGTCGGTCTTGCCTGCACGCGAGATCGATCCGAGCGGGCTGAGGGTGCCGTTGTCGAACGCAGGCTCAATGGTGCGAAAACGTCCGCTCCATGGACCGTAGGAGACGGCGGGGAGTGCGTTCTTCGTCTTGCCCACGACCTCTCTGACCGCCCGAACGCGCCAGAAGACAGGCTGACTCGAGGGGAACCCGTTGTGGAACGTGTAGAGCTCTCGGAGATCGGCCGCAGTCGTCGCCGATCGAATGCGCTTCGACTTGGACTGTCCCTGGTCGTAGAGGAACACGATGTCGTAGGCGGTCGCGCCAGGGACGGGCGTCCATCGCACCATGCCCGGCTGCGGATTGATGCCGTTCGAGAGACTTCGTGGCGCTGACGGTGGGCGGAGGTTGAAACCGAAGGGCTTGCTCCACGGGCTAGGCTCTCCACCTACGAGAGCACGTACGCGCGCGAACCACGAGTACTTCGCGCCCGTAACCCAGGGGAGTGTGATGGGCACGGTCGCAACGGCGGCCTGGGGCTTGCTTCTCCACACGATCCCGTTGTCCGCAAAGCTGCGGCTGGTTGAAAGCTCGAACTCGTATCGTCGAGCACCCTTGACGTGGGACCAGGAAAAGGCCGGAGTGCGTGGGAACGTATGGGTGGTCTTGCGCTTGTCGTTCTCGCGCAGAAGGAAGCCGTGGAGATCCTGCGGGGCGCCAGACGTTGCTCCAGCGAGGGTTCGACCCTCTGCCGCCTTCACGGTAGCCACCGTGGGCGCCGCGTTGAAGCTGGCGGCAGCCGGCGAGGCAAAAGCTAGCGCTAGCGCCATCACCACGGTTAGTCGAGCCATACTCATACCCAATGACTCTTCGGCATACCGCGGGACGGGGCTGTCCCTCGACCGAGTGATCGCGGGCCCTCAGCCGAGGGTGCTTCGCGACTCGAGTCGGGTTAGGCGAGGATGATCGGGTCGATCGCCATAGCCACGAAAAGCAACGCGAGGTAGGCGAGCGAGTACGTAAAAAGTCGCCGGGAGCGCTGCGGCGTCAGCTGTTGGAGTAGGCGCACCGACAGCATCAGGAACACCGCTCCAAGCACTAGGGCGACCACGAGATACAACCATTCGAGCGTGCCCGTAAGTACGGGGAGGAGTGTCACGGGGACCATGACCAGCGAGTACTTGAAGATCGCTCGAGCAGTCTCGGCGTCGCCTTTCACGACTGGCAGCATTGGCACGCCCGCGGCGGCGTACTCACGTTTGATGAGCAGCGCGAGGGCCCAGAAATGCGGCGGCGTCCAGACAAACACGATGAGGAAGAGGAAAAGAGCGGGAAGGGCGAGGTTGCCAGTTGCGGCTGCGTATCCAACCACCGGCGGAATCGCGCCTGCTGCGCCTCCAATCACGATGTTCTGGGGCGTCGTTCGCTTCAGCCAGCGTGTGTACACGAGGACGTAGAAGAGGCCGCCGAACACCGCGAGCGTGGCGGTCAGGACGTTTGTGAAACTCGCAAGGATCACGAAAGAGAACGCCGAAAGCGCGAGTCCGAACTCGAGAGCATTGCTCACGGCGATTCGGCCCGTTGCGACGGGACGTTTGTCCGTGCGCTTCATGTACAGGTCGATATCTCGGTCGAGTACGTGATTCAGCGCGGAAGCGCCACCGCAGGCCAGTGCGAGTCCTCCGAGCATCGCGAACAGGAGCCCGAGTTCCGGCACGCCCTGGGCGCCAACAAACATGCCGCCCACGGCCGTGAGAAGCAAGAGCACCATGATCCGTGGCTTCGTGAGCGTGATGTAGTCACGCCATCTGGGCGCAGCCAGCTGCGGCCGTCGAAGTCTCTGCGGCGTGATCGTCTCGACGGTGGCTAGCACCGTCATGAGCATCGCGCCGGCGCCGGCGACTAGGTGAAGAGTGGACGCCCACGTTGCGTCTTCGGCAAGGCGCACGAGACCGCCCGTTGCGATCTGAGCGAGGTACACCGCGAGCGCCGTAAACCAGAGTGCGACGAGCCTTGGACGCGCTCGGTGCGCGAACCAGACCGTGATGCAGGCTGTGATGAGCAGTACGAGGCCAATGAGCACGGCGCCGTAGTGCGGGAGCGAGCCCCAATCTCCCGTGACCGTAACGGCCGCGAGCGTCGCGATCGTAGCCAGCGCGATCGCTACGAGCCACGGCCCAGGACGCGTGGATGAATCAGCGGGCATGTGGTCGCGCCAGCCGAGCCCGTAGATCGGCGAGGGGGCGCGAACTACGGATCTCAGGGAGCCGGTTGAAGTTCGTGGCCGGTGGAGGTGACGTTGTGAACCACTCGAGCGTGTCTGCGCTCCACGGGTCGCTGCCGACCCGGCGGCCAGATTTCACGGCCTTGATCGATTCGGCAATGAAGCCTGCTAGCGCGAAGAACACGAGGAGGAAGCCAGCGAGCGTGAAGGCGGCGCCGATCTTGCCGCCCGAGCTCCATGCGGCCGTTGCCTCAGAGGCCGCTCCGCGTGCGATATTGGATTCACCAACGACGTACTGTCCGATGAGCAGAGCGATCAGCCCCGCCGAGAGCAGGCCCACCTGGAGCCATGCCGCGCGCGGATCGAGCGCGCGCCCTGTGATCTTTGGGAACCAGTAATGCAAGGCGCCGAGAAGTGCCGCGATCGTGGCGCCGCCGAGTACGCCGCTGAACAATGCCGTGAGGTGATAGCTCGACGGGTCCTTGAAGTCGCCGACGAAACCCAGGGCGAGGCCCACGATCGTTCCGGCAATCAGAAGTGCGCTTGCCAGCAGTGCCAGAGCGAACGGCGGTTGCATGTTCACTCGACCACTCTTGAGGGTCAGCAGCCAGCCGACCGCGCACGCGCCCATTGGAACCATCGCGACGAACGCGGCCAGCGGAACTGATCGGTCGAACGATGCGGAGAAGCCATCTGCCACGAGGTGGTAAAGCGAAACGAGAATCGAGAGGACGGTGAGGCCGATCAGGCCAAGCATGATCAACCCGCGCCCGTTCGCTCGACCACTGCTAAATGCGCGGACGATCTCGCTGATCGCTCCGGCGACGAGGATCAGAACTGCGTACAGCAGAGGGTGTCCGAAGAACCAGACCTGGGGCAGGTGCCCGTAGAAGGCGACATGCCCGCCCTCCACGCTCGTTACGTCGAACGCAAAGAAATCAGCCGTACCGGCGTCGATCAGGAAAACGGCGCTTACGGCGCCCATCGCTATGCCGGCCACGAGGACAGCGAGAGAAAAGAAGCCGGTCGCCCAGGCGAAGACGGGCATACGAGCGGCCACCATGGCGGGAGCCCGCAGGCGGGAGATCGTCGCCAACACGCTCACGGCGGTCAAGCTCGAACCGATCGCGACCAGCAGCATGCCGAGGGCGAAAAACTGGCGTCCCTGGCTCGAGAGCGGCCCACCGAACGTCTCGGCGAACTCTGCAGTGATCTGCTCCGCGTTACCCGCGGCTGGACTTGTGATCAAAAGGAGGACACCGCCCACGACCGTCCAGAGTCCAATTGCATTGAGTTGTGGCAACGCGAGCCTTCGCGCGCCGATCTGCAGCGGTGCGAGATAACACGCGAGGCCAAGGCAGATAGGCAGCGCCACTCCATACAACGCTCCTGTGCTCTGGAGCAGGGCAACCTGGTTGTGAGCGAAGCTGTCCAGAAGCCCGAATGGCGCATGATCGAGGTCGAATGCCAGGAGCAGTCCGGCCACTCCGGCTACCGCAAGCACACCCAGGCCAAGGGTCAGGTAGAAAATTCCGATGTGCTTGTGGTCGACCGACGAGAGCACGCGAATTCCGGCCCCATCGCGCCAGGTCGGAACAGACGGGCGTGCGTTCACGGCCACCGCGCACAATTCTACGGGGCAGCTCCGCAACCCGCGATCCGTTCCGCGCGACGAGTAGCATCGGCCGCATGGACAACGTTTGGCGGGTGCTTCTTCCGGATGCGGTTTCAGAGCCGCTCGAGGTATACGTGAACGGCGTACCGCAAGAGCTGGGTACCGACTACCAGCTGCGTGGCCGCGAGCTGTGGTTTGGCCGCGAGCTTGCGGGCGAAGGGTCGCTGGGTGCCGTTCGCTGGGCCAGCATGTTGCTCGGTGTGGCCGGGACATATCGTAAGAACGACTCAGTCGATGTTGTCTACGAACGCGCCGGGAGACGCCTTGTAGCGAGCGGCTTGAAGCTTGTGTCCCCGGAGAATTCCGAGAGCACCGCACGATGAAGAGGGGTGAACGCGAGCTTTGCGAAGCAGCCGTCGCGGCGCTGGGACGCGAAGCTGTCATCTCTGAGCTAGAGCAGCTGCGCACGTACGAGTGCGATGGCCTCACGGGTACTCGCGTTGTGCCGGCGCTCGTGATCCTTGCAAACTCTACGCAACACGTTCAAGAGGCCGTTCGGCTCTGCAACACCTATGACGTTCCGTTCGTGGCTCGAGGAGCAGGCACTGGGCTCTCGGGCGGCGCCCTACCTGTCGCGGACGGCATCGTGATTTCTCTGCAGCGCATGAATCGCATCCTCGAGATCGACCTCGAGAGCGAGCGCGTGGTCGTCGAGCCGGGCGTCACCAACCTCGCGGTCACCCAGGCTGTCGCGGGGCACGGCTACTACTACGCTCCTGATCCCTCGAGTCAGCAGGTGTGCACGATTGGCGGGAATGTGGCCGAAAATTCGGGTGGTGCGCACTGCCTCAAGTACGGCTTCACGGTGAATCACGTCACGGCGCTTGATGTCGTGATGCCCGACGGCAGTCTCGTGCAGCTCGGGGGGAAAAGCCTTCACACGTCGGGTCCCGATCTCCTGGGAACTTTTATCGGCTCGGAAGGCACGCTAGGAATAGCGACGCAGGTCACGCTTCGGATCCTGCGCAAGCCAGACAGCGTATGTACGTTGCTCGCGGGCTTCGATTCAGTGGACGGCGCCGGCGAAGCAGTCTCCGACGTGATCGCCGCCGGTGTTCTCGCCAGCGCGATGGAGATCATGGATCGTCTGACGCTAGAGGCGGCCGAGGCCGCGGTATCCGCCGGCTACCCGGCCGTCGAAGCCCTCCTACTGGTCGAGCTCGATGGAACGAGCGACCAGGTGGAGGAAGAGACCGAGCGCGTCCTCGAGATATTCAAGCGGCTCGGCGCATCTGAGGTGCGAGTCGCGAAGAGCGACGCAGAGCGAGCCCTCTTCTGGCGGGGACGTAAGGCGGCGTTCGCAGCTCTGGGCCGTGTGAGCCCGAACTACTACGTGCAGGATGGCGTGGTGCCCCGGAGCAAGCTGCCGGCGGTGCTTCGACGGATCGGAGAGCTCTCGGAAGAGCACGGTCTCCCGGTGGGCAACGTGTTCCATGCAGGGGACGGCAATCTCCATCCGCTCGTGCTGTACGACGCGTCGATACCTGGTGATCTGGCCAAGGCAGAGCGTCTGGCCGAAGAGATCCTCGTGGCCTGCGTCGAGGCCGGCGGCGCGCTGACGGGCGAGCACGGCATCGGTACCGACAAGGCGTGCTCGATGCCCTTGATGTTCTCGAAAGACGATCTCGCAGTCATGGCACGCCTACGGCGCGCGTTCGATCCAGACGGACGAGCGAACCCCGGCAAGTTGTTTCCCACCCCGCGCTTGTGTGGCGAGGTGCCCGGGCCCTACCGTGAGCATCCTCTGGAGAAGGCCGGTCGTGCAGAACGTTTCTGAGCGCGTCGAGCCGCGGTCCGCGGAAGACGCCTCTCTTGCGTTGCGAGAAGCCGGGAACGCCGGAATGTCGGTCTCCCTCGATCGACCCGGCGGCGAGGTTGTTCTTTCGACCGCTCGCCTCAATCGCGTGCTCGAGCACGAGGCCACTGACCTCACGTGCGTCGTCGAACCTGGGATTAGGCTCTCCGAACTCGATGCGGTTCTTGCGCGCCACGAACAACGCTTGGTGCTCGATCCGCCGGGCGATCCGACCGTCGGCGAGTGCATCGCTCAAGCAATGTCAGGGCCTCGTCGCCACCGGTTTGGTGCCGTGCGAGATCTGATCCTTGGCGTGACGGTCGTCCTCGCCGATGGAACGATCGCGAGCTCTGGTGGCAAGGTCGTCAAGAACGTGGCTGGCTACGATCTCGCCAAGTTGTTTTGCGGGGCCCAGGGCACACTCGGACTCGTCGTGCGGGCAGCGTTCCGCCTTCATCCGCGACCAGAAACGACCTCGACGTTCGCAGTCGAGCTCGTCCGGCCGCGCGACGCCCGTCCGTTGCTCACGGGGCTCAGCACGTTGAATCTTCCGCTCGGCGCGCTCGATCTCCTGTGGCCCGGCAGACTGATCGGGCTTGTGGAGGGTTCGGCTCGAGTCGCCCAGGCCCAGCTCGATGCAGCTGCGCAAGCGCTCGGCGCGCGGCACGTCGACAACGACATATGGGAGCGCTCGAGCGAGCGCCAGCTCCAGGCGGCGGGCGTCATGGCCTTTGCCCCGAGCGATCTTGGCGAGGTCCTGCAGTCTGAACCGATGGCGCTGATCCGACCATCGCTGGGCGTCGCGTACGTCGAGCGGCCCATCGACTCGCCTCAGTCGCCGGGCCTAATACACCTTGAAGAGCGCATTCGCGAGCAGTTCGATCCAGGCCGGGTACTCGTTGGCTAGCGCCAAGGAGGAGCAGGGTCACGGCGACGCCGAGATCCGTGGCCTGGCCGACGAGTGCGTTCACTGCGGTTTCTGTCTGCCAACCTGCCCGACATACGTGCTCTGGGGTGAGGAGATGGACTCACCGAGAGGCCGCATTCACCTGCTCAAAGAGCTGCTTGAGGAGCCGGGATCAACCGAAGCGCCCAAGCCCGTCAGCCCGACTGTTGCAACGCACTTCGATCGCTGTCTTGGCTGCATGGCGTGTCTCACCTCGTGTCCCTCGGGTGTGGAGTACGACCGTCTGATTGAGGATGCGCGCGCGCGCGTCGAAGACACCCATCAGCGCAGCCTGACCGATCGAATCGTGCGGGGGCTCGTGTTTAACACAGTGCCCTATCCGACTCGACTGCGTGCCGCTCTGCTGGCCGAGCGCATTGGGCGACGGCTGCCATTGCCGCGGTGGGCTCGGCCGCTCACTACTCTCGCTCCACCGTGGCGCTCGGCGGAGCGGGTCGCCAAGCACACGCCCGCAGTCGGCGAGGCACGCGGCACAGTCGAGATGCTCGTCGGCTGTGTTCAGCGAGTCGTGTTTGGTGACGTCAACGCGGCGACCGTTCGGGTTCTTGCGGCCGAGGGGTTCAACGTTGTCGCGCCGCGCCAAGGGTGCTGTGGAGCGCTTTCCGTGCACGCCGGTCGCCTGGAGGAAGGGCGCGCGCGCGAGGCGTCTGATCGACTCGTTCGGGGCGCAGCAGACCGGGGCCATCATTGTGAATGCAGCAGGATGCGGATCTACGCTCAAGGAGTACGGACACCTTCTCCGCGACGATCCGCAGTATGCCGAGCGCGCACATGACTTCTCTCAACGCGTGCGTGACGTCTCGGAGTTCCTCGCGGATATCTCGCCGCGGACATCCCCGAAGCCGCTCCGCCTTCGTGTTGCTCTACAAGACTCATGTCATCTCGCCCACGCGCAGGGCGTTGGCTCTGAGCTTCGCGTGGCGCTGGCCCGTGTCCCGGAGCTCGAGGTCGTTGAGCCCGCCGAACAGGAGCTCTGCTGCGGCAGTGCAGGCATTTACAACCTTGTGCAACCGGAGGCCGCTGCGGAGCTCGGGAGACGCAAGGCCGCACGGATTCGCGAGACGTCACCCGACGCCTATGCAAGCGCCAACCCCGGCTGTCTGATTCAGGTGAGCTCGGTGCTGCGCGCAGACGGTGAGGCACTGCCGGCTCTGCATCCAATCGAGCTCATTGACGCTTCTCTGCAAGGCGTGTCCGCCCAAGACCTGCTCGCCACGTCTCGCCGTTAGGGCCGTGCTTGCGGCGCTGCTCCGGCCACCGGCCAGGTCCTCAACCGGGGCGAGGTTGCCTGACTAGACTCGAGGCATGGACGGTCCGACGGATGTTCCAGAGATTGGCGTCAGCGATGTCGCGGATCAGCTCGGGGCCGGAGCCGTTCTGCTCGATGTTCGTGAAGATGTCGAGTGGCAAGCCGGACGAGCAAGGTCGGCCCATCACATTCCGCTCGGCGAGTTGGGGCAACGCCATCTCGAGCTCGATGCGGGAACCCCTGTGCTCGTCATCTGCCGCTCCGGCAGTCGTAGCGCAAGGGCGGTCAAGGCACTTCGAGGCGCGGGCTATGAGGCGTACAACGTTGCCGGTGGCATGCAGGCCTGGGCTGAAGCGGGCCAGACGATCGAGCCCGAGTCCGGCTTTGTTGCCTAGAAAGGCAAGAAAAACAGGCGAGGTTCGAGCTAGCAGGAGATCGCGGCCTCGTCGCCAACCATCAAGGGTGCGCACTTCGAGCCGATGTACTGGAGCTCGTTGGCTACTGTTGCAGTGAGCGTCCGGTTTTACGTGTGACTCCTGACCATATCGATGCGGTAAACGTCGGCTTTGTCCGTGAGCTGGTCGACGACTACCTGGATGATCCTGGGGCAGTGCCGGCTGAGTGGCGGACGTTCTTCGATTCTGCGGCCAATGGCCTGCTCGCTGATCATCCGTTGATCAGGCGACTGCGGGAGCTCGATCCCAGTCTGTTTGCGACGAACGGCCCGACCGCGACGGAGTCCGTCCGACCGGATACGGGCGGTTCAGCGGCTGATGATCAGGCGACGGCCGACCACGCAATGCTCGCTGCGGTTGCCGCAGCCATGGCGCTCGTCAAGGCCTATCGCATGCACGGTCATCTTGCTGCGACTCTCGATCCGCTCGGCTCGGAGCCCTTGGGGGATCCTTCGCTTGAACCCGAGAATCTGACGCCGTCGCTTACGCCAGACATACAACAGCGGATCCCGGCCGACGTTCTCCGCATTGCTGTTCCCGGGGAGACGCTCGCCGAAGCCCTGCCTCATCTGAGAGCGACGTACTGCCAGCGCATTGCCTATGAGATCGAGCACATCTCTAGTCACGAGCAGCGGGTGTGGCTACGTCGAGCCGCCGAGTCGGGCGCTCATCGCGTTCCGGGGCCGCCTGATGAGCGACGAGCGCTTCTTCGCCGGCTCGCGCAGGTCGAAGGCTTCGAGCGATATCTGCGGCGCGCTTTTCTCAGCCAGAAACAGTTCTCGATTGAGGGTCTGGACGTTCTGGTGCCGATGCTCGACACCGCGCTCGAGATCGCGCGTGAGAAGGGCGCCGAGAAGGCGGTTATCGGCATGTCGCACCGCGGACGAATGAACGTGCTCAAGCACACGGTTGGTCGCTCGTACACGGCTCTGCTGCGTGAGTTCGAGGGAGAGAAGGCGCTGGGCGCAATCGATCTTCCCTCCGAAGAGCGCACCGGTGACGTCAAGTATCACCTTGGTGCACAGGCGTCCCGTGAGACTCAGTCGGGAATGATCAACGTGATCCTCGCCGCAAATCCGAGCCATCTTGAGGCTGTGGATCCCGTGGTGGAGGGCGAGACTCGTGCGTATCAGACCGACCACTCGACGGGTCGGCAGGATCCGTCCCGGGCCCTGTCGATTCTTATTCACGGTGACGCAGCATTCCCAGGACAGGGAGTGGTGGCCGAGACGTTCAACCTTCAAGCCCTTGACGGGTACTCGACCGGCGGGACTCTTCACCTGATCGCGAACAATCAGATCGGGTTCACCAGCGACCCTGAGGAAAGCCGTTCCACCAGGTACTCGAGCGATCTCGCCAAGGGTTTCGATGTGCCGATCATTCACGTGAACGCCGACGATCCGGAAGCGGCCGTTGACGCTGTTCGCCTCGCGATGGCTTTCCGCGATCGCTTCAGTCACGACGTTGTGGTCGACATCGTCGGCTACAGGCGCTGGG